>CAZAYV010000021.1:0-17159 GCA_964489465.1 uncultured Dactylococcopsis sp.
CTTTATCATTGATTAATGAGTCAGACATGACGAATTAAATTGAACCGTAAACCTCTATACAAAAAAGGTAATTATGTGCCTAGCTATACCAGGAAAAATAATGAGTATAACCGGGGATGATCCCCTCTTAAAAGCTGCAAAAGTGAGCTTTAGCGGTGTCATCAAAGAAGTCAGTCTGGCTTATGTCCCAGAGGCTGCAGTCGGCGATTATGTCGTCGTTCATGTGGGATTTGCCCTCAGCGTGATCGATGCAGAAGCTGCACAAAAAACTCTGGAAGATTTACAAGAATTAGAAGCAATTCTTTAAAAAGGGTTAAATCATTCCTCAAAATCAAATCTTCTATTAGAAAATAGGAGGTAGAAAAGTTGTTTCAGCGATGCAAATAAATACTGAGTCCTAAAAAACAACTTGCAAAATAAAGAAAACAAGGGTCGTGAGCTTGAAAGTCTAATCAATCACTAAAAGTCGTAACTTATTCCAGCAAGAAAGTGTTTTCGTTGTTTTAAGATAACTTCCTGAAAAATGACTTCAATCCTTGCCGAGGAAGGAGCAGATTTTAAGTTTTATTAAGAAAAAAGTGGTTGTGACAAAAACTTTCCAGCAGCGACGGTAACAGTCAAAAAACGAGAGGAGGTTTTGTCATAATGACTGCTCAAAAAACAGCAATGTTGGATGGAAACGAAGCCATTGCACGGGTGGCTTATCGCCTCAATGAGGTAATTGCCATCTATCCAATTACACCAGCATCCCCAATGGGAGAATGGCCCGATGCCTGGGCATCCCAAGGACAACCCAACCTATGGGGAAGTGTCCCCTCAGTGGTGGAAATGCAAAGTGAAGGCGGTGCTGCTGGAGCAGTGCATGGAGCCTTACAAACTGGTGCGCTCACCACAACATTTACCGCCTCCCAGGGCTTATTGTTAATGCTTCCCAATTTATATAAAATTGCGGGGGAACTAAGTCGGGCGGTGATTCATGTAGCAGCGCGATCCATAGCTGCTCAAGCCCTCTCCATTTTTGGGGAACACAGTGATGTCATGGCAGCACGGGGAACAGGATTTGCTCTGCTTTCCTCTGCTTCCGTCCAAGAAGCCCATGATTTAGCCCTCATTGCCCAAGGAGCAACCCTAAAAACCCGGATCCCTTTTCTTCACTTCTGCGATGGGTTTCGCACCTCTCACGAAATCCAAAAAATTGAACTGCTAGAAAATGAAGATTTAGAAGCGTTCGTTGATGAGGCGGACATCTTTGATCATCGCCAACTCGCCCTCAGCCCTGATCACCCGGTCTTGCGGGGAACGGCTCAAAATCCTGATGTGTTCTTCCAAGGGCGAGAAAGTGTAAATTCCTTTTATAACGATTGTCCAGCGGTTGTCCAAGCAATGATGGACAAGTTTGCAGAACGAACGGGGCGACAGTATCAACTCTATGAATATCACGGCGCACCCGATGCCGATCGCGTGGTGGTTTTAATGGGATCAGGCTGTGAAACCGCCCATGAAGCAGTGGATTATTTGACCGCCCAAGGGGAAAAAGTTGGGGTCTTAAAAGTGCGGTTGTATCGTCCGTGGGATGTGAATCGCTTTGTGGAAGCCCTACCAGAAACCACTCGCGCGATCGCGGTGTTAGACCGTACTAAAGAACCTGGTAGCAGTGGCGAACCCCTCTATTTAGATGTGGTCTCTGCCATCCAAGAAGGCTGGACCGGTCAAATGCCAAAAGTAGTCGGGGGACGCTATGGCTTATCCTCAAAAGAATTTACCCCCGCCATGGTGAAAGGCGTTCTGGATAATCTCAGTCAAGGGCAACCGAAAAATCACTTTACCATTGGCATTAATGATGATGTCACCCACACTTCGTTAAGTTATGATCCGGAATTCTCCACAGAACCCGCAAGCGTCTCCCGAGCCGTTTTCTATGGTTTAGGATCAGATGGAACCGTTGGCGCAAATAAAAACTCGATCAAAATTATTGGCAGCGAAACCGAAAACTACGCCCAAGGCTACTTTGTCTATGATTCTAAGAAATCAGGGGCGGTTACTGTGTCTCACTTGCGCTTCGGTCCGGATCCCATTCGTTCCACCTATTTAATCAATCAAGCGAACTTTGTCGGTTGTCACCAGTGGTCATTCTTAGAAAAATTGGACGTGCTAGAAGTAGCAGCAGATGGGGCAACCTTACTCTTAAACAGTCCTTATTCTCAGGAAGAAGTGTGGGAACATTTGCCCTTAGAAGTGCAAGAAGAAATTGTTCGTAAAAACTTAGACCTTTATGCCATAGACGCGAACAAAGTCGCCAATGAAAGCGGAATGGGCGGACGGATTAATACCGTCATGCAGACCTGTTTCTTTGCCCTCTCTGGCGTGTTACCGCGAGAAGAAGGGATTGCTCAAATTAAACACGCGATCGAGAAAACTTACGGGAAAAAAGGAACTGAGATTGTGCAGATGAATCTCTCGGCGGTGGATAACGCCCTAGATAACCTGCACCGCATCGACGTGCAAACTGTCAACAGTCCCACCCGTCGTCAACCAGCGGTTCCTGAAAATGCACCGCCCTTTGTCCGTGATGTGTTAGGCAAAGCAATGGCACGTAAAGGCGATGAACTCCCAGTGAGTGCCTTACCCTGCGATGGGACATATCCCACCGGAACCGCAAAATGGGAAAAACGCGGTGTTGCCCAAGAAATCCCCGTTTGGGAATCTGATATTTGTGTCCAGTGTGGCAAGTGCATCATGGTTTGTCCTCATGCGGTGATTCGCGGAAAAGCCTACGATGAGGGCGAGTTAGCCAATGCTCCCAGCGAGTTTAAGTTTACTGACATTAAAGACAAAGCCTTCCAAGGACAGAAATTTACGATTCAAGTCTCCCCAGAAGATTGCACGGGTTGTGGGATTTGTGTTGAGGTTTGTCCCGCGAAAGATAAAACTCAGCCCTCGCGCAAAGCAATTAATATGGCAGAACGCTTGCCAATACGGGATCAGGAAAAAGAAAATTGGGACTTCTTCTTAGAGCTACCCAATCCCGACCGCACACAGTTAAATGTGGAACGGATGCGCCAACAGCAATGGCAAGAACCTTTATTTGAATTTTCTGGCGCTTGTGCCGGTTGTGGGGAAACGCCCTATGTGAAACTGGCAAGCCAACTGTTCGGCGATCGCATGGTTGTGGCAAATGCCACCGGCTGTTCTTCCATCTACGGCGGAAATTTACCGACAACGCCTTGGACGAAAAATGCCGACGGGCGTGGTCCCGCTTGGTCAAACAGTCTCTTTGAAGATAATGCGGAGTTTGGGTTCGGTTTCCGCGTTTCCATTGATAAACAAGCAGATTTTGCGAAAGAACTCCTGCAAAAACTAGCGGGAGACGTGGGAGACAATCTGGTTGATGGCATTCTCAAGCAAGAACAACGCTCAGAAGCCGATATTTGGGAACAACGGGAACGAGTGACGCAGTTGAAAGAAAAACTAGCCAATCTCAATTCCCCAGAAGCCAAACAACTCCTCAACTTGGCTGATTATCTGGTGAAAAAATCCGTCTGGATTGTTGGTGGTGACGGTTGGGCGTATGACATTGGCTTTGGCGGTTTGGATCATGTTATTGCCAGTGGTCGCGATGTGAATATTCTGGTGCTGGATACAGAAGTGTATTCCAATACGGGTGGACAAGCCTCGAAAGCAACCCCTCGGGCTGCTGTGGCGAAATTTGCTGCTGGTGGGAAACCAACTGCGAAGAAAGACCTCGGCGCGATCGCGATGACTTATGGCAATGTCTATGTCGGTAGCGTTGCCATGGGCGCACGGGATGAACACACGCTGAAAGTCTTTTTAGAAGCGGAAGCCTATCCTGGTCCGTCATTAATTCTGGCGTACTCCCACTGCATCGCTCACGGCATCAATATGAAAACCGCCATGGCTCATCAGAAAGACTTGGTGGATAGCGGTCGCTGGTTACTCTATCGCTATAACCCAGAACTGCAAGCCCAAGGAAAAAATCCCTTGCAGATGGACTCACGAGCCCCGAAAAAACCCGTGAAACTCTCCATGTATAAAGAAAATCGCTTCCAAATGCTGAACAAAACTAATCCCGAAGCAGCGAAACAGTTGCTGAAGGAAGCCCAATCCGATGTGGAAGCCCATTGGGAACGATATCAACAGCTTGCTTCTCAAGGTGGCAGTGACCAGTAACCCGTAGGGGCGAGGTGACACCATTTTCGGTGAGAACTTTCACACTGAGCGGTGAAGCCTGGGAGAGAGGGTGAGGGGGAGATAAGGAGAATCTTTGATTTCCTCTTCCCTTTTCCCAATCCCCTGTTCCCCAATGACCAATGACGAATGACGAATAACTAACGAACCATGGATATAACAACGAATTATCTCGGACTAGAATTGCGCTCCCCGCTCGTTCCCTCAGCAGCAGCACCCTTAACGGAAGACCTCGATCAGGTTAAACAGCTTGCCGAGGCAGGTGCAGGCGCGATCGTTCTGCATTCTCTGTTTGAAGAACAATTACTGCGGGAAAAATTTGACCTCCATCATCACCTCGAATACGGAACAGAAAGTTTTGCCGAAGCCTTAACGTATTTCCCCGAACCGGATGAGTTTCATGTGGGCCCCGAACTCTATCTCGAACATATCCGACAAGCGAAAGAAGCAACCGGACTGCCCATTATTGCCAGTCTCAATGGCTATTCTCGCGGGGGGTGGGTGGAATATGCTCGCCTGATGGAAGAAGCTGGAGCCAGCGCGATCGAGCTTAATGTTTATTTTGTGCCCACAGATTTTAATCTCTCCGGTAGCGACACCGAACAAATTTATCTGGATATCCTCCAAGATGTGAAAGCCGAGGTGAAGATTCCCGTTGCGATCAAACTGAGTCCCTTTTTTACTAACTTTGCTTACATGGCAAACCGTTGCGCCGAAATGGGGGCTGAGGGGTTAGTCTTATTCAATCGCTTCCTGCAACCAGAAATTAATCCGGAAGAACTGGAAGTAGAACCGCAAGTGCATCTCAGTCATTCTGCCGATTCCCTCCTCGCCATCCGTTGGATTGCAATTTTGTATGGTCGCGTGGGAACCGATTTTGCTGCAACCGGTGGCATTAATACAGGGCGTGATGTGATTAAAGCACTGATGGCAGGGGCAAAAACCACCCAAATTTGTTCAGCGCTCTTGCGGCATGGTATTGACTACCTTCGAGATATGGAACGTCAACTCCAACATTGGATGACGGAGCACGAATATGCCTCTGTAAAAGAAATGCAGGGCACGATGTCTCAGTTCTACTGTGCTGATGAGTCAGCTTACGAACGAGCGCAGTATATGCGGTTACTTCAAGAAACGCAGCCCTTGTGGCATCCTGTTTCCACTACAGCAACATTATCTTCATCCCAATCATAAGCGAGGAGTATCATGGGAAAAAAACGAATTGGTATTTTAACCAGTGGGGGAGACTGTCCCGGATTAAACTGTGCCATCCGCGCCGTTCTCAGTCATGCCACTCTCACTTATGATTACGAAGTCTTAGGGATTCCTTATGCCACAGAAGGATTACGGGAACGCAAAGCGATTTCTTTTCCCTCCTATTGTGTGAGTTATCTCCACGGAATTGATCCGTTGCTCTGCGTTGGCGGCACCATTCTGGGCAGTATTAACAAAGGGGATGATGAAACCCTCGCTTCTGCTGATGAAATTATTGGGGGTTACAAAGATTTAGGCTTAGATGCACTGATTGCCATTGGCGGAGATGGCAGTATGGCGATTTTGCGGGATTTAGCTCGCAAGGGAAACTGGAATCTAGTGGTGATTCCCAAAACTATTGATAATGATGTTGCTTTTGCCGGTCAGTCGTTAGGATTTAATAGTGCTGTTAGTACGGTAACAGAAGCCCTAGAGCGCCTCAGTTTCACCGCAGCTAGCCACGATCGCGCTCTCGTCATCGAAGTCATGGGACGCACGTCGGGGCATCTAGCTCTTAATTCTGGCATTGCCGGCGGGGCTGATATTATCCTCATTCCGGAGATTCCCTATTCCATCGCCAGTATGGTGCGGCATATTGATCGGTTGCGAGAAGAACAGGAACGACGGTTTGCGATTATTGTCGTTGCCGAAGGAGTGCAAAATCCCGTTGATATTCCCCTAGAAGCGAATGAAAATTGTGCCATTAGCATTTCTCAACAGATTGCCCAACAAATCTCAAAATATACAAAAGGTAATGTTGATAGTCGGGTGACAGTACTGGGTCATGTCCAACGCGGTGGACTGCCTTCGGCTCTTGACAGTATTATCGGGGCAACCTTAGGGAAAACTGCTGTTGATTTGGTTGCTCAAGAAAAATACGATCAAATGGTGGCTTGGCGCGATGGCGAAACAGTTGGCATTCCCTTGCAAGAGGTAGTAGATAACAGCCCGATCCTGGTTGACCCCAACTGTAACTTAGTGCAAACGGCTCGGGCGTTAGGCACGTATGTGGGAGAAATAACGTGAAGTACGTTAGCGAATATCGTAATCCAACTCTGGCTCAAGCTTGTGCGGACGCGATCGCGCAAACAGTCACACAACCGTGGACCCTGATGGAGATTTGTGGGGGACAAACCCATGCCATCGTTAAATACGGGCTGAATCAGCTCTTACCGCCGGAGGTAACGCTGATTCATGGTCCGGGCTGTCCCGTGTGTGTGACACCAATGCACCTGATTGATCGCGCGATCGCGCTGGCAGCCTTACCCGAAGTGATTTTCTGCTCTTTTGGCGATATGTTGCGAGTGCCGGGGAGTGAAAAAGACCTCTTTTGGATCAAAAGTCAAGGAGGAGATGTTCGCATTGTGTATTCCCCCATGGAAGCGGTTGCCCTAGCCAGAGAGAACCCAGATCGGGAGGTGGTTTTTTTCGCGATCGGATTTGAAACCACCGCCCCAGCAACGGCTATGGCGGTTTATCAAGCCCAGCAAGAAAACTTACAAAATTTCTCTTTGTTAGTGTCTCATGTCCTTGTTCCCCCGGCGATGGAGGCGATTTTATCCGCCCCCGATTGTCGGGTGCAAGGCTTTCTGGCTGCGGGTCATGTGTGTACCGTCATGGGATATCACGAATACAGCGCGATCGCGTCTCGCTATCGTATTCCCATTGTCGTGACGGGGTTTGAGCCTGTGGATATTTTGCAAGGAATTTACCTGTGTATTCAACAACTGGAAAGTGGGCGCTATGAAGTAGAAAATCAATATCTGCGTTCCGTTTCCTATCAAGGAAATGATCGCGCTCAAAAACTGATCCAAGATATTTTTGCAATTGTCCCCCGTCAGTGGCGGGGCATTGGTTCCATTCCCGAGAGTGGTCTGGCGCTAAAAAGCAAATATGCCGCGTTTGATGCAGAACAGAAATTCCAAAATCAGCTTGATCTTCCCACTTCTACTCCAGAAACAGAATGTATCAGTGGGGAAATCATGCGCGGGCAGAAAAAACCCCTCGATTGTCCCGCCTTTGGTATCCGTTGCACCCCTGAATCTCCCCTCGGTGCGCCCATGGTCTCCTCAGAAGGCGCTTGTGCTGCTTACTATCTGTATCAGAAATAAACGTCATTGATTGCTATTAATTATTAATTCTTGTGACTTTTAACGCTTGTCCGATTCCGATCCAACAATATCCCAACATCCTTCTTGCACACGGTGGCGGTGGAAAACTGATGAATCAATTGATTTCAGAAATGTTCCATCCCGTATTTGGCGACCCGCAAGCGATTCCTCACGATGCAGCAGCACTCACCCTCCCTCACCATAAAATCGCCTTCACCACTGATTCTTATGTAGTGAATCCCCTTTTTTTCCCGGGAGGAGATATTGGTTCCATAGCGATTTACGGAACCGTTAACGATCTTGCTATGTCGGGGGCGCGCCCCCTCTATCTCACGGCAAGTTTCATTTTAGAAGAAGGACTCTCTATGTCTACCCTCTGGCAAATTGTCCAATCCATGCAAGCTGCTGCAGAAAGGGCGAATGTCAAAATCGTCACAGGAGACACCAAGGTTGTGGATCAAGGCAAAGGAGACGGCATTTTTATCAATACAGCAGGTATTGGCGTCATTGAACATAATCTTCAAATTAACCCCTCTGCCATTGAACCTGGCGATCAGATTTTACTTAACGGCGATTTAGCCCGTCATGGCATTGCCATCATGGCACAACGGGAAGGCTGGGAGTTTGAAGAACCGATTGCAACGGATTCTGCACCGGTTGCCAGTGCGATTTTAGAACTGATTGAGGCGGGAATTAACCTTCATTGTGCTCGCGATTTAACCCGTGGCGGTTTAGCTAGCGCCTTAAACGAAATTGCCACCAGCAGTGGCTTGGCTAGCACCATCACTGAAACTGCAATTCCCGTGCGAGAAGATGTGGCTGGGGCGTGTGAAATTCTGGGACTGGATCCCCTTTATATCGCCAATGAGGGACGATTTATTCTCTTTCTTCCGTCTGCTGATGTGGAGAAAGCCCGCTCGATCTTGCAACACATCAATCCCGAAGCAAGGGTGATTGGAGAAGTCAGCAGTGAGAAAAAGGCTTTAGTGACCATGAAAAGTATGATGGGAACAACCCGTGTCGTTGATATGTTAAGCGGCGAACAACTACCGCGCATTTGTTAAGGAAGCGCGATCGCGATGCGATTTCCCAGAACCTGATTTGTCATAGCTGGGATGCTATGGGATAGAGGTTGAGTTGCGAAATAACTACAAAAAAGCAATCCGCTGTTTAAATAGCACATTAGCTGATCAAACTTTTATTTGCGATCGCAGATAAAAAGATGAGGATACAGTTCACCGGTTTTTACTAGCCGTTGTTCGCAAATCTTGAAAGTTCCCAACTCAGAAATTATTTTCTTAAATGCACCTCGACCTTTACCCACTAACGATACGATCCGACCTCCCGGTTCTAAAATTTTCTCGGCACCGCGCAAAAACTTAAAATACAAGCGATCAAAGTTCATTTTAGATCCTAAGCGCATCCCATAAGGCGGGTTAGTCACAATAGCGCGAAAATAGCTGGGTGGGAAGCTTGTTTCTAAATCTCGGGCATCTAATTGTTGGATTTGAATTCGATGAGCAAGGTTAGCAGCAGTAATATTATCCTGTACGCCAATAACCGCTTCTTCCCGACGATCGCTGCCATAAATTTCGACATGAGGAAATACAGTTGCTGCTTCAATTAAAATTGTTCCTGAACCGCAAAAGGGATCTAACAATCGTCCCTTTCCTTCCCACTTACACAGCTGCAACATAGCAGAGGCAATGGTGGGTTTTAATGTAATTCGGGGCTGCCAAACCTTGTTCTGTCGCCGATCTAACCTCTCTCGGTTTTGTTGTACACTCACTAGGCAAAGACGATCATAGAGATCCACGCGGACGTTGACCTCATAATCTTCTAAGCTTACCGCTTTACCATAGTGCTGAATTAGGGCTGCCCCGGCAATCCCTTGGACATCTATGGTCTGAAACGGATGTTGTCCCCTACGCTGGGTTGTAACGCGAAATGTTTGGGCAGAGTCCATTTCTGGAAAGTCTAATTCCAATAATTCCTGATAAATTTCGTTAAGATCTGTCAGTTCGCAAGGGAGTAAAAAGTGATGAACCTGGCGCATGACATAAAATACAGATCGCATTTGAAGAGAAACTTCAGCAAGGGCTGGCTCAGAACCTTCTACGAAAACTTGTCCCTCCAGGTTAAACGGTTTCTGTTTAATTTGGGTAATTTGACCGCGGAAGGCGGTGACAGGCAAGCCCCGGAATTCGATTCCGGGGAACCTGTCACATCTTTTTTGCCCAGCGCGATCGCGCAATTCTTGCTCTACAACATCCTCGATACCAGGGTTCGTGGTCAAGCGCAATTGGATCATGTTGTTCTGTCTATCATCACAAATGCTTATTTTAACGTGAGTCGCAGATTACACCTTCCTAAACGAAAGGTGCCTGCTGCGACCGTTGGTCATTTCACAATGAGATCACAGAATTAGGGCATTTTTTGTAATTGAAAATAAGCATCAATCAGTGATTCAAAAATGAAAAGTCGAAGAGAAACCCGCTTGAGAACGCCCCCGAAAAAGGCAATCATTTGGACCAAAAACTGACCACAATGCCGGGAGTAACTTGTTAAAATTACCTTGGACAATCCTTAACTTTAAAGGTTTAATCATGGCTACTTTTTCTCCGGAACGTAAACGCCGCATTTTTGATCACTTAAACCAAACCACAGATTTTATTTCTAACCAAGACAATAGCTCTAATCAAATGGATTCGCGGAAGAGACGCATCATGGAACATATTGAGAGAACTCGCGGTTAGTTCCCCTCTGATTTATCTCGGGGGGTGCGCGGTGAAGCCCCCCGATGGGGATCAAGAATCCGATTAATTTGGCGCAATTGTTCTGCCGTTCCCATGCAAAACAGCAAGTCTCCCGCTTGCAAAACTTCATTAGCAGTAGGCCCCCCAATTAAGGTGCCATCAGCGCGGCGAATGGCGAGAACTAAGGCACCCGATTGCGCTCTCAATCGCGCTTGACTCAACGTTTGTCCCACACAAGGACTACTAGACGGATCAAGGAGAAATTCTTCAATATAAAACGAACCTTCAGTTCCGGCTAAAATGCCATCCACAAAGTCCATCACTTGCGGGCGTAGCGCAGCTGCTGCTAAGCGTCTAGCACCAGTAATATGAGGAGAAACCACTGCATCGGCACCGGCACGTTGCAATTTTTGTACCGCTTCTTCCGTATTGGCTCGCGCGATCGCGCGTACTTTTGGATTGAGGGTTTTTGCCGATAAAATCGTGTAGAGATTTTCGGCATCAGAACTCAATGCGGCTACCAAACAAACTGCATCTTTGATTTTCACCTCAACCAGGGTTTCATCGAGAGTAGCATCTCCTTCTAAAGCAAGATAATTGGCATTACGAGCAATTTCTACCTTTTCTGGGGATTTGTCAATCACAATAAAGGGAATCGACTCCGACTGGAATTCACGGCAAATTTGTCTTCCCATACGCCCAAACCCACAAATAATATAGTGAGAAGTGAGTAAATCAATCAAACGTTTTCTCTGCCTCAGTTGAATGCCTTTTTGAAAATAACCTTGAATAATTGCTTCTGTGAAGCGGTTAACAATATAACCTATGGTAATCAACCCTGCCGCGATCAAGCCAATGGTAAACAGCTGTGAGCGTTCCGGTAAAGGACGCACTTCCGAAAAGCCCACCGTTGAAAGCGTAATCACTGTCATGTAAGCGGCTTCTGACCAAGTCCACTGTTCAACAAAGTGATACCAAGCGGTTCCCACAAAAAAAACGCCGGCTAAGGTGATTCCACCCCCTACTAATTGTTGCTGTAAGCGCCGATAATTTTGATCAAATGAATACATCTTTTCATGGATAAGTGATCATTGATCATAGATCATGGATTAGAGATAATTTTGAGAAACAGAAAAATCGGTAGTTAAAACATTCTTTTGTCAACCTCTCCAAAATTAAAAATTAGTAGAGGCAGTCAATCTCTAGTCAAAATCAGGAAGATGATACCGCATCTTCCCCCAAAAATTTCCACTCAGCACATTACCAATAGTCCAAACAAAATTAATGAGTTCAGAAACCCTTTTAGACAATTGCCAAGCCCTCAGTCATTCTGCACCCGAGTTTAACTCCCAACAGTTTGATCACTATGTCATGTCCACTTACGGGCGGTTTCCAATTGCGATTGCGCAAGGAAAAGGCTGTACCCTTTGGGATACAGAAGGAAAGAGTTATTTAGACTTTGTTGCCGGTATTGCCACTTGCACCCTCGGTCATGCTCATCCCACCCTGATTAAAGCAGTCACCGAGCAAATTCAAAAACTGCATCATGTTTCTAACTTGTACTATATTCCCGAACAAGGAAAATTAGCACAATGGTTAGTGGAACATTCTGGTGCCGATCGCGCTTTTTTTTGTAATTCTGGGGCAGAAGCCAATGAAGCGGCAATTAAACTGGCACGGAAATATGCCCATACAGTCCGTAATATTCAAAACCCGGTTATTCTCACCGCTCACTCGAGCTTTCATGGGCGCACCCTGGCTACGATCACTGCTACAGGTCAACTGAAGTATCAAAAAAACTTTGATCCCCTCGTTCCTGGTTTTGCCTATGTTCCCTACAACGACATTAAGGCGTTAGAAACAGCAATTGCAGAATATTCGGAACAAGGGATTGCTGCTATTTTAGTGGAACCGCTACAAGGAGAAGGCGGCGTTTGTCCTGGCGATTTAGATTACTTTCTCCGTTTAAGAAAAATTTGCAATGAAACGGGAATCCTCTTGATTTTTGACGAAGTGCAAGTGGGCGTCGGACGCAGTGGCAAATATTGGGGGTATGAAAATTTAGGCGTAGAACCGGATATTTTTACCAGTGCTAAAGGCTTAGCCGGTGGCATTCCCATTGGGGCGATGTTGTCTAAAGAATTTTGTCAAGTTTTTGCAGCAGGGGATCATGCCAGCACATTTGGTGGGAATCCTTTTGTCTGTAGTGCCGCATTAGCCGTTTTACAAACTTTGGAACAAGAAGATATTCTTTCAAATGTTATCGCTCGAGGGGAACAAATGCGGAAACATCTGCGCGCGATCGCGCTGGAAAATCCTGAATACTTTACAGAAGTTCGGGGATGGGGATTGATTAATGGGTTACAAATCAATCCTGAAAACGAGTTGACTGCAATTGCCATTGTCAAAGCAGCAATGGCAAATGGGTTGCTCATTGCCCCAGCCGGTGCAAAAGTCTTGCGATTCGTCCCGCCATTAATTATTTCAGAAGCAGAAATTGAAGCGGGGATGGAAAAATTAAAAACTGCAATTGATGCGATCAAATCTTAGAGTTCCCTGCTCAAAATTTCAAGGTATTTACTGAATTGCGAAAGGAGCTGGTTGGACTAAAATGAAATTATTCTAGAGTTTTGAGAACTTTTATCGAGATTTTCTAGCTCTAGCAATAATTTTTCCGAACTTAGGGTTGAATTATATTAAATCTGAAAATAATTTTAGAAAAAATATCTAGCCAAACTGATTTTTCAAAAATGATCAATGCATGAGTGCAAAAAAAAAGATGGAAGTTTCCCCGCTGATCATTGCTCAAGTTACTGATACTCATTTGTTAGCCTCACCAGAGGGGAAATTATTAGGCTTACCAACCCAAGACTCATTAGCAGCAGTGATTAGGGAAATTCAAGCTCTCATCCCTCAACCCCATTGCTTACTCTTAACTGGAGATTTATCTCAAGACGAAACTCTCGCTTCCTATCAACGTCTGCATCATCAACTCACTCAATTGAATTTGCCGGCTTATTGGCTTCCTGGCAACCATGACCAACTTGATCTCATGGACAAAGCATTGACCATTCCGCCAGCGTATGGAGATAAATCATTTTGGCAGGGCAATTGGAAATTTATTTTGCTCAATTCAGCTGTTCCAGGGCGAGTTTATGGCTATCTCAGCCCAGAAACGCTGACTTGGCTCGATACTGAACTAAAAAAAGCAAAAGGATACCCCACCTTAGTGGCTTTACATCATCCTCCTTTTATTATCAATTCCCATTGGCTAGATAAAAGTCGTTTACAAAATCCAGAAGCTTTATTTCAAGTTTTAGATCGTTATTCCCACGTGCGTGTCGTCTTGTTTGGTCACATTCACCAAGACTTCTATCGCAATCGCGCTGGAGTTCACTATTTTGCAACCCCCTCCAGTTCCGTGCAATTTAAGCCCAATTGCCAAAACTTTACCCTCCACGAAGTTCAACCCGGATTTCGACTGCTTTGGTTGTATTCTGATGGCAGTTATGAAACGAAAGTGAAACGAGTTGAGTTTAGGTATCGTTTAGATATAGCGGCAGACGGGTATTAATCATTGATCGTGAATAATTGATAATGGATAATTAATTGGTGTAGAAATATAAGATGGGATAAATTAATTTAATTTTAATAATGACAGCGACTACTTCTTCTGGCAGCAAAATTGTTCGGATCGGAACACGCAAAAGCAATTTGGCAATGGTACAAACCCATTGGGTGCGGGATGAATTGCAAAAACACTTTCCCGACTATCAATTTGAAATTGAGGCAATGAGTACCCAAGGGGATAAAATCCTCGACGTTGCCTTATCGAAAATTGGGGATAAAGGCTTATTTACCAAAGAATTAGAATTAGGATTGCTCAATCAAGAGGTGGATTTAGCGGTTCATTCGCTCAAAGATTTACCAACCCAATTGCCAGAAGGATTGATGTTAGGCTGTGTGAGTACACGGGAAAATCCTGCAGATGCCTTGGTATTGAATGAAAAGTATCAAGGCTACACCATTCAAACCCTTCCCGAAGGGGCAGTAGTTGGCACTTCATCCCTCCGTCGTCTTGCGCAACTGAGATATCATTACCCCTACCTGGAATTTAAAGATGTGCGCGGGAATCTCAATACTCGGTTGAAAAAGTTAGATGCAGGAGACTACGATGCCTTAGTATTGGCAGTTGCGGGCTTGCAACGGTTAGGAATGGGCGATCGCGTTTCTCAAGCCATTCCCAGTGAAGTGTCTCTCCATGCCGTTGGCCAAGGGGCATTGGGAATTGAATGTCGGGAAGGGGATACCCGCATTTTAGACCTCCTCAAAGCCATTGAAGATCCGGATACGCGCGATCGAACCCTTGCCGAGCGTTCCTTTTTACGGGAGTTAGAAGGAGGTTGTCAAGTTCCCATTGGCGTCAATAGTCATATAGAGAATGATCAATTAACCTTAACCGGAATGGTGGCGAGTCTCGATGGTAAACAGTTATTGAAAGACACCATAACTAGCGATCGCGCAGAATATGACAAAATTGGCTATGACTTAGCGCAAATGTTGAGGGAAAAAGGAGCGCAAGCGATTTTAGATGAGATTTTTGCTCAAATTGACCGCTAGTTCCAAGCAAAGGGGAGTTTGTTCCGTAAGATTTTTTCTCGGTCACCGGGGAATGCGCAACAATTCGATACAATATAAGCCGAACCAGATCAGTTCAGATTGTAGATTATTGTCAGGGGAAACCCAAAAAGGAGTCTCATGGGGAGAGTTGTCGGGATTGACTTAGGCACTACTAACTCAGTTGTTTCTATAACCGAGGGCGGGAAACCATTAGTCATCGCCAACGCGGAAGGAACACGGACAACCCCCTCTGTCGTTAGTTTTAACAAGGATGGGGAACTTTTAGTTGGCCAAATGGCACGGCGACAGTCCGTTCTGAATCCTCAAAATACCTTTTTTGGGGTCAAACGCTTTATTGGACGCAAATATGCAGAATTAAGCTCCGCTAGCAAGCGCGTTCCCTATACCATTCGTCGCGATGATGCGGGGAATGTAAAATTACGGTGTCCCCGGTTGAAAAAAGAATTTGCTCCAGAAGAAATTTCAGCGCGGATTTTACAGAAATTAGTGCAAGATGCCAGCCGCTATCTGGGGGAACCGGTGACGGAAGCAGTGATTACAGTTCCCGCCTATTTTAATGACTCGCAACGGCAAGCCACTCGCGATGCCGGGCGAATTGCCGGTTTAGAGGTGTTACGCATTCTCAATGAACCCACCGCCGCCGCCCTCGCCTATGGACTCGATCAAGAAGAAAATAGCTTAGTCTTGGTATTTGATTTAGGCGGCGGGACCTTTGATGTTTCCATCTTAGAAGTGGGGGATGGCATCTTTGAGGTGAAAGCGACCAGTGGCGATACACAACTCGGCGGCAACGATTTTGATGAGAAAATTGTCAATTGGCTTGCCGAGGAGTTTTTAGAAAAAGAAGGGATTGACCTACGGCGCGATCGGCAAGCCCTGCAACGTCTTTCCGAAGCAGCAGAAAAAGCAAAAATTGAATTGTCTGGTGTCGGAACCACTGAAATTAATTTACCCTTCATTACCGCCAGTGAAAGTGGTCCTAAGCATATTGAAACGCAATTGACGCGATCGCAGTTTGAAGGCTTTTGTGCCGATCTCATGCAACGGTTGCGTCGTCCCTTGAAACGGGCGTTTAAAGATGCTGGGTTGCGACCCTCCGATATTGATGAAGTGGTTTTAGTCGGTGGATCAACTCGGATTCCAATGGTGCAAAATATGGTGCGCGACTTAATCGGGCGTGAACCCAATCAAAACGTCAACCCAGATGAAGTGGTTGCCGTGGGGGCGGCGATTCAAGCGGGAATTCTTGCTGGGGAAGTCAAAGACGTGCTTCTCTTAGATGTCAGTCCCCTGTCTTTCGGGATTGAGACTATTGGTGGCGTTATGAAAAAGCTCATTCCCCGCAACACTACCATTCCAGTGCGACGTTCTGACGTTTTCTCTACCAGTGAAAACAACCAAACCATGGTAGAAGTTCATGTCTTGCAAGGAGAACGGGAAATGGCTGCCGAGAATAAATCGCTTGGGCGCTTTAAGCTAACCGGGATTCCCCCTGCCCCACGCGGTGTGCCCCAAATTTTGGTTTCCTTAGATTTGGATGCCAATGGGATTTTGAACGTTACTGCCATGGATAAAACCACTGGGCGTGAGCAAAGTGTAACCATTCAAGGCGCTTCTACTCTCTCCGAAAGCGAAATTAACCGAATGTTGAAGGATGCAGCAGAACACAGTCGCATCGACCAAGAACGAAAAGAGCGCGTGGAAAAACGCAACCGGGCAGAAGCCCTTGCCGATACTTCGCAACGGCGTTTGAAAGAAGTTGCCCTTGACTTTGGCACGCAGTTCGCCAGTTACTATCGTCGTCGGATTGAAGCCCTGATTGAAGAATTACGGGAAAGCTTAGCCCGCGATGATGAAAGAGGCATTGATCGCGCCCAAGCCGATTTACAAGATGCACTCTATGAACTGAATCGAGAAGTCCGTTTACAATATGAAGACGAAGAGGATGATTTATTTGGGTCCATCAAACGGACCTTCCTTGGAGACGATGAGGATGACCGCATTCCTCCCTATCGACGCGAATCAATGAATTCTCGTCCCAGAAGTCGTCCTCGCTATGAACGAGATTACTATGAAGAAGAAGAATACGAGCGTCGCCCACCACGCCGTTCTTCTCGTCGCCGTCCCTTTGAATATGAAAATGATTGGGATGAAGAAGACGATGATTGGTTTTAAAGTGAATCGGGAGTCA
>CAZAYV010000021.1:17259-34459 GCA_964489465.1 uncultured Dactylococcopsis sp.
TTGCCTGCTGCAACCATTGGTCAGCAACTCGCTTGTCTCAACTATGAAAAATCTTCCCAATTATTATGAACTCTTAGACGTTTCCCCTGATGCAACGGTAGAGGAAATCAAGCGAGCCTATCGTCGTCTGGCTCGTAAATATCATCCTGATCTGAATCCGGGAGATAAACAAGCAGAAGAAACATTTAAAGATCTAGTTGAAGCCTACGATGTATTATGTGATCCGGAAGAGCGGGAAAAGTATGACCAGTTACTCAACAGCCGTAGCCCCAAAAGCCGCCGTCGCAGTAAACCCTCTAATAGCAAAACGCGCCGCGATCGCGCTGCCACTGACAATGGTCAGTATGGGGCAGACTTTAATCGCTTTGTGCAACAAACCTTTCGCAAAAACACGCAACGTCAGGCGGGAACATCTTCTCAACAAACTTCACGCCGCGTGCCTCGCGAAGATAGCAATGCCTATCGTCCAGGAAACCGCAAAACGGCTTACAAAGTCGAAACCGAACAAAGTCGTTCCCAAAAAGAACGTCCCCGTGATGTAGAAGCCAGATTAAAACTACCTTTGGAAAAAGCCTATCGTGGCGGCAAAGAGCGCATTCGCCTTGAAGATGGACGTTCCCTAGAAATTGATATGCCCTCGGGAATGATTGACGGTCAACAGATGCGCTTACGAGGACAAGGTCTTGGCGGAGGTGACTTATATTTGACCATTACGATTGCTCCCCATTGTTTGTTTAAACTCAAAAACAAAGATGTCTTCTGTCGTATTCCTGTCACTCCCAGTGAAGCCGTTTTAGGAAGTGCGATTCAAGTTCCTACTTTAGATGGCTTGGTGGAAATGTCAATTCCTGCTGGCGTCAAATCGGGTCAGCGTTTGCGGCTTGCGAATAAAGGCTATCCTGTGGATGGAGAACGGGGTGATCAACTGGTTGAAATTCAAATTCTGGTGCCTCCGCAACCCACAGCAGAAGAAAAAGAACTGTATCAAAAACTGCAAGAAATTCAGAGTTTTGCCCCTCGCGACTCCTTACTAAAAGAGGAATAAAATGATTTTTGCTGTCTTAGTTAATCATCCCTAACGTGATGGCTTCGCCGGTTCCTGCCGGGAAGATCGTGCTATCCCCGTAAAAACAGCACTGGTGGCAAACATGATCAAGGCGTAGATTGCTGCCGGAATAGCGATGGTTGGCATATTAAGTAATGTTGGGGTACTGGCAATGGTAATCGCCAACGTGCCATTTTGGATTCCTACCTCAACGGTAATTGCTTTCCGACTCGGCTGGTCTAGCTTAGAAAAAGTGGCGAGGAAATATCCGAAAATCATACTTAATATATTCAAGGTCAGAGTAACTGCACCCACTTGTAAGAACCAGCTAGCCACATTATCCCGTTCTCTTAGCAGTAAGCCAACAATAATTAATCCCAAGAAGAACAAAGAAAGCCATTTAACGCTTTTCTCCGCCCTAACAGCAAACTTGGGCAGATAACGGTGAAGTAACATTCCGATGATCACAGGAATCAGGGTGATCATAGCAATTTGCATGACAGTTCTCCCAAAAGGCAACGGCAAGGCAACCCCTTCACCCATAAAGTTCTGCATCGAGAAATTGATCACCAGAGGGATTGTAAATACAGTAACCACACTGCTGATCGCTGTGAGGGTAATGGATAGAGCCACGTTTCCCTTAACGAGATAAGTAATCAGATTAGAAGTCGAACCACCAGGACAAGCGGCTAAGAGCATTACACCTATAGATAATTGAGGGGAGAGCGGAAACATACTTGCTAATGCAAAGCCAACCGCTGGCAACATAATCAGCTGGGCGAACAGACCCAGTATAACCGCTTGCGGTTCAACTAAAATCCGTTTAAAGTCATCCCAGGTCAGACCAAGTCCCAAGCCTAGCATGATAATGAATAATGCTAAAGGAAGAAAAACAGCGGTTAGAAAATTGGATTCCATGACCTCAAAACCTAAAAAATTCCTGTTATCTTACCTTACTTGAACTTTCCTCAACCAAACAGTATCTTATCTGCTTTGATTTTCCGATCTATCATCTCCTTCTCCAACTACAATTTGTTCTAGGCTGAGGGCTAACCTGAACTGGAAATACAAGTGCTCTTGCCCGCTTTTTACCCCGACGAGGAGAAGGTTGCGCTTCAGGGGGGATCCATATTGTGTGATTTACCGTCACGCGTGTTCTTTTAACAACGCTTTTGCCCTTGGCTTGTAAATGAGGTAAAACAGAGACTCGATATAACGCAACATATCTTCCCGATTTTCCTTTGAGGTAAAGTTCCAGAAGCCATAAATCCGGGCTAAAGACAACAGCTTGGTTGTATGAATTTTCCAAGTGTAGCTGGTATAAACCCGCTCCCTTGCTTTTTGGGAAATTTCATGCCACAAATCTGGGTTGACATCACATTTCTGAACAAAATCAATGATTTTTTGGGCAGTTTCTTCTAAGTTCGTGGGATTAATATAAAATCCGTTCACCTGATCTTGAATAATTTCTAAGGGACCGCCAAACTGAGTGCCAAAGGTCGGTAAACCGGAGATCATTGCCTCTAAGATGGTTAAACCAAAGGCTTCAAATAAAGCTGGCTGCACAAAGATCCCTTGCTGATCAGCAATGACTCGATACACTTCACCAGAATCGCTTTTTGGCAGTCGTACCCCTAACCAACGAATTTTTCCATGCAAGTTGTATTCCTCAATGAGGCGATACATTTTCTCAATTTCTTCCCGTTCCTCACTATCGGTGGTTTCGGACGTATGGAGTTTTCCTGCCACCAAAATCAGATTACAATGTTCTTGCAGTTGCAGGGATTTGCCAAAACATTCGACTAATCCTGTCAAGTTTTTAATCCGATCTAAACGAGCCATTGAGAACAAGGGGCGTTTTTGAGGGTTATCCAGTTTGCCAAAAACTTGCGACTCATCTTCTTTATAGAATAATAAGTCTTCTACCTGTTCCATGCGGTTGGGAATCCGGTCTTCTTGCTGAGTATAAGGGAAGTAAATATTTTCATTAACACCAGGGGGAACGACATTAAACTTCGGTGAAAACAATTCAATCCCGTTTACGACGTGATAGAGATCGGGCATCGTGAAATTTTGATAAGATTCATACTGTCCCACACTATCGGGTCGTCCTACAATTTCTTGATAGGTACTGCTGATAATACACTGGGCAGCATTCATCGCAATTAAATCAGCGGTAAATTGAATCGAGAAATGATAATTCGGCTCTAAATCTTGCCAGTAGAGGTTACTAAACAAGTATTTTGATTTTTCTAAAGCATGGGCAACGTTAAACTGGGTAATGTTGAGACGACGCGCTAACAGAAACGCTACTAAATTGCCATCAGAATAGTTGCCAATAATCAGATCAGGTTTTCCTTCAAGCTCGGCACAAAGTTCGGTTTCGGCATCAATGGCATAGGTTTCTAGGTAGGGCCAAATTTCAAATCGAGAAATCCAATCTTGTGTCATTTTCGGATTGTATTCCCGAAACGGAACGCGCAAAATCCAACCATTCTCTGTACCATGAACTTTTTCTAACCGTTCATTACAGCGGGTACCATCATTGTTATGAATGAGACGGGAGAGGATAATGACTTTTGGCTTAACCCCTAAGTTCGTTAATCCTGCTAATTCAATGTCCTCTTCTAATTGTTTTTCTAAAGTGCGGGCTTGGTCTAAAACATAAACCACTTGCCCCCCAGTATCCGGTCGTCCTAAAACTCCCTCTTGACCAAACCAACCATGAACTGAGACTAAAACAATCTTGAAGATCATGGGAATGCGAGAGAGAAAGGCTTCTAAGCCTTGATTGTCTGGAGAATCGATCAGTTCGTCTAAAATACCTAGGCTTTCTTGAATGCGCCCGGCTGTATTGCCCCAACCGGGTTCAAAGCCAAGATCTTGTAAATCAAATTGGAACTCTTCGTAAGGTTTATCTTGAGGAAGCTCACTGACAAATTCAAGAGCCCGTTTGACCTGAGTCGAAAGTTGCTGTTGGTCTTTAATGCGCCCATTAATCAGAAGCGTAATGCCGTTATAACTGTGAAGACTGAGAAAATTATAAACAGCTGTAAGCCATTGGTTGGGATCTTGGAAAAGTTTACTGGACATGTAGCGGTTGAGAAAGTCCACGCCACGACCAATATTTTTCGAGTCTTTAATAATGGGAGAGTAATCGTAGAAGGGCTGAAAGTCGATCTCAAAAACATCCCCTTCCTCGGGATGATACTGGTTAACGAAGCGATCGCGCACATCTAATAATTCTTGTCTGGTCAGAGGTTCGACCGTTAAATTATCAACAATACGATAACTTTCTTGTTTCGCAATTTGGGGACGAATAATCAGATAAAGGCTTTCGTGCTCTAAAATCAGTTCTTGCGTATAGTAAATGAGGCGACCTAATGCTGAGTTTTTCGCATAATCAGTATTTTTTTCCTGATCTTGGCAAAACGTAGAAAAGGCATTGAGGATATCATTCCGGAGGAGATAGCGATGAGATCCTTCACGACGCAGGAGGTCGATAAAATCGCGTAAATCGGTTCTTTCTTTGCTTTCGAGGACAGCTTGCACTAACTCAGACATCAATCATTCCTTGTTGCTTACAACTTCGCAAACTACTATGGGTAAATTTGTAATCTGTTACTACTCCCCTGAGGAAGAATTCGTCTTGACGGAGATGCGCGATCGCGATTTGATCAGTTTATAACTGTAAGATTACAGTGAGGAGATTTTATTGACTAAACTAATTATACAAATCCCTTGCTACAACGAAGAAGCCACTTTAGGGGCAACCTTAGCTGATTTGCCCCGTGATCTTCCCGGTATTGATCAGGTAGAATGGCTCATCATTGATGATGGTAGCCGCGATCAGACGATAGAAGTGGCAAAAGCGAGCGGGGTTGATCATATTGTGCGTCATCCTAAAAACCAAGGTTTAGCCAAAGCCTTTATGAGTGGGTTAAGGGCAAGTTTAGCTGCAGAAGCAGACATTATTGTGAATACAGATGCGGATAACCAGTATTGTGCTGATGATATCCCCGCTCTCATTGAACCAATTTTATTAAAACAAGCCGAAATTGTCGTGGGAGCACGACCGATTCCCCAGATTCCTCATTTTTCTCCAGTTAAAAAAACCTTGCAACAGTTAGGGAGTTACGTTGTTCGTTTAGCGAGTAATACGAATATTCCCGATGCCCCGAGTGGGTTTCGTGCATTTAGTCGCGAAGCGGCTTTACAAATCAACGTTTTTGATAATTACACTTACACGCTCGAGACCATTATTCAAGCTGGACAAAAAGGGATGGCCATCATCTCGGTTCCCGTAAGAGTTAATCATGATTTACGACCCTCGCGTTTAGTTAAAAGTACACCCACTTATGTACTGCGGTCAATGACAACCATTCTCCGAATTTTTATGTTATATAAACCGCTGCGCTTCTTTCTCATGATCGGATCAGTACCATTTAGCTTAGGATTTCTTTTGGGAGTACGCTGGTTATTTTTCTTCATTATGGGAACGGAAAGAACTCGTATTCCCAGCCTAATTTTAACGGCAATTCTAATTTTAATTGGATTTCAACTTTGGGTGTTGGGCTTAATTGCTGATTTGTTAGCAGCTAATCGCCGACTAATGGAAGATATTCAAGTTAATTTGAGAAAGCAAAGGTAAAGTAGTCATTAGTCATTAGTAATTCGTTTATGTTTCATCCGCTTTTAAAAGAAAATATTCCTTCTTTGAATCATAAAAAACTTGCTGATATTTTAATCAATCATGAAAATATTCTAATTATTCAAGACTTAGATGGTGTTTGCATGGGATTAGTGAAAGACCCCTTAACCCGTACTATCGACCCCAATTATATCAAAGCTACAAAAGCCTTAGCTGGGCATTTTTATGTGCTTACTAATGGCGAACATATCGGAAAACGTGGTGTCAATCCAATTGTTGAACGGGCATTTGGTGATGCTGATTTTGTGCAAAAAAATGCACTTTATCTGCCTGGTTTAGGTGCAGGAGGGGTCCAATGGCAAGATCGCGCCGGTCATATCTCTCACCCCGGTGTAACGGAAAAAGAGCTCGCGTTTTTAGCACAAGTTCCAAAAAGAATTAAACACGCATTAGAGAGTTTTTTTGAGGAACAAGAAACTTCGCTATCAGCTCTTGAAATTGAGCAAGGAATTGAGGCTGCAGTTTTAAATAATATGGCGTCCCCCACCGCTAATCTCAATACATTATACGACAAATTAAAAGCCTCTCCAGAAAATTATGCAGCCTTACAAACAACAATGCAGCAATTAATGGAAACTTTATTAACTGAAGCAGAAGCAGAAGGGTTAGGCAATTCCTTTTTTGTTCATTATGCGCCTAATTTAGGACGCGATCAACAGGGGAAAGAAATGCTGCGTCCAGTAGCAGAAAATGATTCGGGAACGACTGATTTTCAATTCATGATTCGTGGGGCCATTAAAGAAGCAGGGGTGTTAGCCATTCTCAATCGGTATTACTATCAACGGACTGGCAATTCTCCTTTAGGAGAAACTTTTAATGTTCGCAACGCACCAAATGATTACTCCGATTTATGTCGGTTAGTCAAAAACCATTTTGATCCTAATTTAATGCCGATTATTATGGGAGTCGGCGATACGGTTAACAGTAGCGTAACCGAGGTCAATGGTAAGCTAGAAGCCAAAAGAGGGGGCAGCGATCGCGCTTTTCTGCAATTAATTCAGGATATTCATCCCCAAAATCTTGTGGTTTATATTGACAGCAGTGGTGGGGAAGTCAAAAATCGGAAACCTGTTCAAATTCAAACCACTGCAACGGGAGAAAAAGAAGTCTTAGAATTGCCCACAGATCCGCGAGATACCACAGATCCGCTCACTTTGAATGTCATCTTTCCTCACGGACATTCTGAATATACCAACTTTTTCCAAACCGTAGCTGCGAATCGAGCCCAACACACCTAAGAAGCGCCTGGCTTTCGCCTCTAACTGCGCTTCTAGTGTGACAAATATATGAGTGGAGTGCCACCCTTGGTGACTTCTTGGGCGCACGTGCTATTCGCGGTGCTATCCTAGTCTCACAACTAGCTCCTCAAGCGTTAATTCCCATCCTCCCGATGGTACTACGATCTATTATAAAGACTGAACAGGAAGATTAACAAGTATGATGGAATCGGTTGTTTCCGTTGATTGGCTATTCAACTCTCTCGATGATCCCAATGTTGTCGTCATTGACTGTCGCTTCCAACTAGCTGACCCCAATTGGGGACGCCAGCAGTATGAAACCAGCCACATCCCAGGTGCATTTTATCTGGACTTGAATCAAGATTTATCGTCACCGGTACAAAAACAGGGCGGACGCCATCCTCTTCCTAATCCAAACCCCTTCGCCCAAAAGTTAGCAAAGATGGGCATTCATTTGAACCAAACCTCAGTGGTCGCTTATGATGACTCCCGTTGTGCTTTTGCCGCACGGTTATGGTGGTTATTGCGATATTTAGGGCACGATCAAGTTGCCGTCTTAGATGGCGGATGGAAGGGGTGGAACAATGCCGGTTATCCCGTGAGTACAGAAATTCCTTCCTTACAAGCGGGAAACTTTATCCCTCAGCCGCGAGAACATTGGATTGTCGATCGAGAAGGAGTGAAAGCGCGTCAAGTTGATGAGAAGGCAGTGATTATCGATTCGAGAGATCCGGATCGTTATCGTGGAGAAACAGAACCTATTGATCCGGTGGCGGGACATATTCCCGGTGCATTGAATTTTCCTTGGAAAACGGTCACTGACGAACAAGGGAATTTGTATAACGCGGTCGAACAGCGACAACGTTGGTTAAATGGAGAGTCTTCTATTGAAGAGAACCAGGAAAAAATTGTTTATTGTGGATCTGGAGTGACAGCTTGCGTAAACTTATTGTCCTTGCATTTAGCGCAACTTCCTCATGGTAAGCTCTATCCAGGCAGTTGGAGTGACTGGTGTTCTTACCTTTAGTCATTGGTCATTAGTCATTGGTCATTAGGGAACAGGGAATAGCCTTTCGGCTTTACGGAAACTGAGCTTGCCGAAGTTCAAGTAGTTATTCAATGGAGAAACAAGGGACAGGTTAAAGGGAAGTTTGTAGTTCCTTTTTCCCTTATGCTTTTCCCCTTAACCCAGGGGGTTAACTGGTCACTGGTCTACTGATTATGAGTCACATCGCCAAAGCTATGCCATCGGCGCGCGGTTCCGAGGCGGCAATAAATACTCCGTTTTGCTTGAGAATCATTTGTCCTTTCCCAAACATTCCTTTACTAGGATTAACTCTTACTTCGTGACCCCGTTGAGAAAGCGCAATCATGACTTCCGAGGGAATCCCCGTTTCTAAGACGACTCGTTGATCGGTTAAATAGCGCCAGCGCGGGGCATCTAAGGCACTTTGTGGGTTCATGTCATAATCGATAAGATTAGAAACCACTTGCAGGTGACCTTGCGGTTGCATCTGTCCACCCATCACACCAAATGTGCCTAACGGTTGATCCTTCTGGGTAAGGAAGCCGGGCATGATGGTGTGAAAGGGGCGTTTTCCGGGGGCAAAAGCATTGGGATGTTGCGCTTCTAAGCTAAAACAACTCCCCCGGTTGTGCAAAGCAATACCCGTTTCTGGAACCAAAATGCCACTACCAAAGCCTTCATAATTCGATTGAATGAGAGACACCATTAACTCTCCATCTGCTGCTGTTAAATAAACCGTGCCGTGATCAGGGAAACTAGGTTGAATCTCAGTGATGGCTTGTTCGTTGATCAGTTGGCGACGCTGTTGGGTATTTTCGGCAGAAAGCAGGATTTCATGATTGATCGCCATCCAATTGGGATCAGCAAGATAATTATTGATATCGGCAAAGGCAAGTTTCATCGCTTCAATTTGCCAGTGATACCGCTGTTCGCTATCGTAAGGAACGGATTTGAGATCAAAGCCTTCCAAGAGGTTTAAGGCAATGAGTGTGGCAATGCCTTGAAAGTTAGGTGGCAGTTCCCAAACTCGGAAATCGCGATAGGTTGTCGATATGGGATTAACCCACTCTGCTTGATGGTGTTTCAAGTCCTCTCGGCTGAGAAAGCCGCCGGTATCGCCTGCAAAGTTAGCAATTTTTTCCGCTAATTCTCCTTGATAAAACGCCTCGCCACCGCTTTGCGCGATCGCGCGTAAGGTTTGTGCATGAAGGGGACTACGCCAAATTTCTCCCACTTTCGGAGCGCGTTGATTGGGAAAGAAGACTTCCTTAAATGCTTGATATTCTGGCGCGTCTAAATGTAAGTAATAAGATTCTGCTTGTTGCCAGGCTAAGGCAGTCACTGGCGACACTGGAAATCCTTCTTCTGCATAGCGAATGGCAGGGGCAAATAATTGTGCAAAGGGAAGTTTTCCCCATTTATTCCACAACTCCCGCCAAGTGGACACAGCACCGGGAACAGTGACCGTTGCCCAACCTAAACGAGATTGCCGTTGCTGATTAAATACGTCTGCCTTTAAACCTTGGGGACTTTTCCCCGAACCATTCAAGCCGTGGATTTGCCCATCCCAGACTAACGCACAAGCATCACCCCCAATGCCATTTGAGGTGGGTTCCACTACGGTTAAGGTAATTGCCATGGCAAGGGCAGCATCGATCGCGTTGCCTCCAGCGCTCAACATTTCTATACCGGCTAAGCTGGCTAAGGGCTGACTCGTTGCCACAGCACAACGATTTCCCAGCATGACGCGCCGTTGGGAGGAATAAGGATAGTAACTTAATTGATCGTGAGCTAAATTCACCAAGAATTGTCCTTGAGGATGTGGATTAGGGATGAAGACAACGCAGTTGTCTATAGGGTATCGTCAACTACCCACACTCAATCGCTAAACGCGATGTGATTGGGGCTTGTTTCTGCCGTCCACCGCAGTTCCATAAACCTCGAAAGGCGCATGGCTTTGGCTTCATTCGGCGAAACATCAGCACTTCGACTGCGCTCAGTGCTAGGGCAGGCTGACAAACTACCCGTACTCACCCAGTCTTGCCGAACGAGCAGCGTTCTCATTGCTATGTTCCTAGCTCCTACCAAGTCAGCATGGAGGTCAAACCCGCAGTTCTCACAGTGAAAAGTTAACCCTTTGTTAGGTCGGTTCGTCCGAGAAGTATGCCCACAACAAGGACAACTTTGGGAAGTGTAATCAGCATCTACTTTGACGGCCATAGAATTATTTAAGACGGCCTTATAGTCAATAAATGATTGGAGTTCAGCAAAAGACCAACTTGCTTGTTTGTGGTTGGCTTTTCTTTGTTTGGTAGATGCTTTTTTACTCTTACGACGAGGTTGGGTTCGTTCTCGAAGGTGGGTTAAGTTCTCCAAACCAATAAGGGAGCTAGGTTTAGCAATACTTTTAGCAATTTGGTGGTTAATGTCAGCGCGAAACCGTCTTTCTCGTCCAGACAAAGACTTTAATCGTCTCTTAGCTGACCGAGTGCCTTTGCGCTGCACTTGCTTCCTCTTTCTTTGATAATGACTTGCTTTGTGGACAACTGCTTTACCGTTATAGAAATTGGTCTGGTTTTTCGTATCAGTTTCTACTGCGAGGTAACGTTGACCAACATCAACACCACTAACCCGTTTAATATCTGAAGGTTGAATGTCAGGCTTTTGTATTTCTAGACTGACCAGCAAATAGTAAGTCTTGTTGGAAGAAGTATAAAAGATCTTTGCCCCACTAGCTTTGGCAATCCCAGACTGAATTAGGTCTAAGTGTTTCTGATAGCCAGAGAAGGGAACTTTAATCCTTCCTTGTAAAGTAATGATACTCACTCCTTCCCTAACGAAGGAAAAGTCTCTTCCATAATTGAGGTTGCAAGTACGAGATATAAACTGAGGTGGTTGATCTAACCCCTTGTATCTTTTCTTGGTATATCCTTGCTTACGATGTTGATTATTCTGTTTAACTTTTGTCCAGAGTGTTCGATAGGTAGCTCCTACCTGACGGCAGACATTGCAAGCCATCTGAGCAGGAAGACGGAACTTGTCTCGAATGTCGTAGTAAACGAGCTTTTGTAACTTGTTAGCACTACTGGTGCGATTATTCTTGAACGCTACTTGTGAAGTGTAGTTCATTGCATCACGATAACATAAAGAAACCTCTCTCAAGAGCATTTTTTGCTCAGTCGAGAGGTTCAACTTCAATTTGGCTGTGATGACTTGTTTCATGGCTAGATAACTTCACGAACGGTTATATTATAATGACTTAGTGAAGATGTGGCAATTCCTGACCGGAGCTTTAGTGAGGAGCTGTCGAGTTGCAGAACGCGGAGGTTTATGCGCTCCGTCCTGCAACTAATCGCTTGCGCAATGTCGTCGGAGAATCCTTGCCACATTTGTTAAAAGTTAATCTTAAGCGAGGAAAAAAAGCGCCGTGGTTCCTTTACGCGATCAAAACCCGACTAAAATTACACCTTATGTTACTTATGTCTTGATTGGGCTCAATATTGCAATTTTTTTATATGAAGTTAATTTAAGTCCACCCCAGTTAGAAGTGTTCTTTAAACTTTATGCGGTTGTTCCTTCGGAATTGACCGCCAGTTTTCGAGGGATTACTGTTAATCAACCGGTTCCGGAATGGCTGACGTTAATTACTGCCCAGTTTTTACATGGCGGGATTCTCCATTTAGGAGGAAATATGCTTTATCTCTGGGTGTTTGGGGATAATATTGAGGAAGCCTTGGGACGAGTGCGATATGTGATTTTTTATCTGTTGTGCGGGATCTTAGCCAGCCTAGCGCAATGGTTTTTCTCCTCACAATCGGGCGTTCCTTCGTTAGGGGCAAGTGGCGCGATCGCGGGGATTATGGGGGCTTATGTCTTACGGTTTTATGATCGAGAAATTCTCACCCTGCTACCGATTTTTATTATTTGGACGACCATTCGCGTGCCTGCAATTTTCTTCATCGGTTTTTGGTTTATCCAACAAGCCTTTTACGGCGTCGCTAGCCTCAATACTTCCGCCAGCATTGGCATGGAAGGCGGTGGCGTTGCTTATTGGGCACACGCCGGCGGGTTTGTCTTTGGAGCGATCTTAGGACCCATCCTCGGCTTATTTGACAAGAACCAAGATACTTATTATTAAAAGATTATTTTCTTTTTACCCTTCTCTGGGTCAAGAACGTTATCTTGTAGAGCAGTGAGCTAGCGACAAATTCTTGAAAGCCTTATGACCCCGAACGAACTTTTGATGTTAGTAGTTCTTCTCAGTCCCGGAATTTTACTTTCTGTAATCGTGATGGTGACGTTTGCTGAAGGGGGTTGAGCCGTTACCCGTGATCACGATCCAATGACCCGTTCCCAAATGTTGGTTCAAGGGGAACGGGTCAGGGAGAAAAGAATCATAACGTGGATTGTTGAACTTTAGGCTCCTATTCCCTGTTCCCTCAATTCAACCAGCCAATAGACTTTTTTCAGCAAACCTTAAATATCTTGACTGTGATCCATACGAGTTTCGAGTTCCATGCGCTGCTCCATTTGGCGCAAGAAGTAACCGGTCATCATTGCTGAAGCCAACATATTGGATAGATTATCTTGATCGGTAGTGACTTGAACTTGGAAATGTTCAGAAGGAAGCATCCCGACCAGCCCTTGCACATTTTGGGATACAATTTGTTTGGCGTCGGGGCTGATGGAGCGAGCAATTTCCGCTAAAACATCAGGATTTTGTTGTTGGAGATATTCCAAGAGTGAATTATCAGGTTGTTCATCAGAAGACGCCGATGATTGGTTGTCGCTTGCGTCAGAATTAAAGAAGTTAGGGTCAAATACCATCAGTAAATGTTGTAGAGTGAAGACCTGCTTACAGACCAGTTTAAACCATGATGGAATTAATCTCCACGTTATTCAGCGATGCAGTTTATTGATCAAGCCGAAATTGAAGTAATTGCGGGGAAAGGAGGAGATGGCATTGTCGCCTTTCGTCGGGAAAAATATGTGCCGGCTGGCGGTCCGGCTGGCGGAAATGGAGGGAGAGGCGGTTCAGTCATCTTGGAAGCGGATGAAAATTTACAGACCCTCCTCGATTTTAAGTACAACCATTGTTTCAAAGCCGATGATGGCAAACGGGGAGGACCGAAAAATAAAACTGGGGCTAATGGGCGCGATCGCGTTCTCCCTGTTCCCTGTGGAACCATTGTTTATGACCTTGATACTGAAGAAATCATTGCCGATTTAGTCTACCACCAGCAACAAGTGTGTGTCGCCCAAGGTGGGAAAGGCGGTTTAGGCAATCGCCATTTCCTGAGCAATCAAAATCGCGCCCCTGAAAAAGCACTACCCGGACTTCCTGGAGAAGAACGACGGCTGCGTCTGGAGTTAAAACTTCTGGCAGAAGTAGGGATTATTGGCTTACCCAATGCCGGAAAATCCACCTTAATTGCGGCAATTTCTTCTGCTCGCCCGAAGGTTGCTGATTATCCTTTTACTACCTTAGTTCCCAACTTAGGCATTGTGCGTAAACCCAGCGGTGATGGCACAGTTTTTGCCGATATTCCGGGGTTAATTGCCGGCGCACATCAAGGGGTTGGTTTAGGGCATGAATTTTTACGCCATATTGAACGGACCAAGATTCTCATTCATCTCATTGATGTGACTGCCGAAGCGCCACTGCAAGATTACCAAACCATTCAAGATGAATTATTGGCGTATAAACCCAGTTTAGCCGAGCGCCAACAAATTTTAGTCTTGAATAAGGTGGATGCAGTAGATGAGGAAATTGAAGCAGGTGTGAGAGCGCAATTTGGCAAGGTGACCAATGACTCAATTTTATCAATTTCTGCGGTGGCGCGATCGGGCTTAGATGACTTACTGAATCAAGTTTGGGAGGTGCTAGAACTGGTTCCTAACTAAATTTTTCTGCCTGATGGCTTCGCCGGCACCAGAGGTGCATCGCGTTATCCTAAGAAGCCAGATATTAGTCAAAGGGAGTTAAATATGCTTCAAACGACAGAATATCTTTATGTTGTACGAGATGATGAGATTCTACATGGAGAACCGATTATCCGAGGAACCCGCACACCTGTCAGAGCAGTTATCGAAACTTGGCGAATGGGTGTTGCACCAGAAGAGATTCCCAAAGGAATGCCTCATCTGACACTAGGACAGGTCTTCGGAGCTTTAACGTATTACAGCGACCATCAAGAGGAAATTAATCACTACTTTCTCATATCAGGTCGAGCAAATTTTCCTGATCACCGAGCTAACAAGAGAGCCAATTCCTCCTGTTTTGGCTTTGCTCATTATTTGCGACACAACTCAAAGTATCGATGGTATGATAACTTGATCAAGTAAGAAAAATATGTTTCAACGTAACGATGGGAGTCACGCGCTATCTCCACACGGCAATTCTCGTTTCTGATTTAGAAAAAGCAGAATCGTTTTACTCCGAAGTCTTAGCCTTACCCAAGGCAGAACGTTCTCTCAAGTTTCCGGGGGTTTGGTATCAAGTGGGAGATTATCAAATTCATCTCATTGAAGAGAAAAACTGGACCCCTGCAGAACCAAACCCTGAAAAATGGGGACGGTGTCCTCATCTGGCATTAGCGGTGGATCATTTAGACGCAATTAAAACCGATCTCAGCACAAAGGGATATTCCTTTCAAGAAAGTTCTTCCGGTCGCGCAGCGTTATTTACGAAAGATCCTGACGGCAATATTATTGAACTGAGTCAAGGATGAAGGTTGTTGCTTATCGCTATAGCGATCCCCTCCTCGATCCACCAGAAGAGACCAATGATTGGGGAAGAACAGTGGATCGGGTGTATCATGATCTGGGCGGTAGACAAGAATGGGAACAACTGCTGCAAGAGTGTCAGAAGGATCCCCCCGAAACAATTCTCATCAAGCGTTGGGGTGATTTAGGGGAGAGTTTAGAGGAGGTAAGAAGCGCGATCGCGCAATTAGAAACCCTTGGGGCGAATCTCCTTACCTTAGAAGAGGAGAATTCCAATCATCAGCAGTTATTCCGCTTTGTCGAATCTCTACATCAAGAACAACGGAGTCGGAAACTGCGTCAAGGACACGCAAGAAGCCGTCTGAATGCCCATCCCCCACCGGGAAAAGCCCCCTATGGTTACCGTCGCGGGAAAGAACGTTATATCATCGACCGCAGTACGGCACCGGTAGTAAAAGACTTTTTTGAACATTTCTTATTGTACGGTTCGTTGCGGGGGGCGGTTCACTACTTAGAACGGCGGTATGGAAAAAAAATTTCCGTGACTACAGGGCGCCGTTGGCTCACCAATCCAGTGTATCGAGGAGATTTAGGCTATAAAGACGGGGATGTGATCCCGAATACCCATGTCCCCATTCTCACTCGAGATGAAGCCGCCCAAATTGATCGCCTGTTACGGCGCAATCGTCAGCTTCCCCCTCGTACCGCCAGCGCCCCTCGTTCCCTCGCGGGATTAGTGGTTTGTCAAACTTGTCAATGTCCCTTGCGCATCACGCAAGTGACCACTCACCGCAAAAAACGCGAGTATCTCTATCTGCGACCGCAAAACTGTCCTTATTCTCCTCAATGTAAAGCGATTTCCTATGAACAGGTTTTAAATCGGACCATTGAACGGGTGTGTGAAGACCTACCGCAAGCCGTTTCGCAAATGCAATCGCAGGGGTTAGCGGTAGAGAAACCCGCTTTAGAAGCAAAAATTCAGGAGTTACAAGATATTCTCACCCAAATCTCTCAGTTAGAAACTCACGGTGTTCTCGATCCAGAAACGGCGCAACTCCGCCGTTATAAACTACGGGTGGAAATCGGACAGTATCAGGATCAAATGGCGCAATGTCCGCCAGAGAATCTCAGCGCGATCGCGCAAGCTGTCTCTTTCCCTCAATTCTGGCGCGATTTATCCGAATCGGAACGACGGTTCTATTTCCGAGAATTCATTCAGCAAATTGAAATTCATTACGAAACGCGATCGCAATGGGATTTAAATCTTGTATTTTTTATTTAATCATTAGTCATTCATCCTTTAGGGAATAGGGAAAAAGGAATCTCTCTCCTTGTCTTCGTCTTCACCGATGAAGTAACCCTTCTGATCTAAAAGTGATTCTCTCTCTGGGTTACTGATCATTCCTTGATATCATAGAAGGCAAATTAGAAACGCTTGCTTTAAGCTAGAGATTAAACTATGGGAATGGATACAAAAGCCTTTAAACGCTCCCTCCACCAATCGGATAAATATCATCGTCGGGGATTTGGTCACGAGGAAGAAGTGACAGAATTACTCAACTCCGAATATCAAAGTCCTCTAATTCAAGAAATTAGAGAGAATAACTATCGCTTAAAAAAAGGAAATGTCACGATTCGTTTAGCTGAAGCCTTTGGCTTTTGTTGGGGAGTAGAACGGGCGGTTGCGATTGCTTATGAAACCCGTCAACATTTTCCCAATGAGCGGATTTGGATTACCAATGAAATTATTCACAATCCCTCGGTTAACCAACATTTACGAGAGATGAAGGTTGGATTTATTCCAGTTAACGAAGGAGAAAAAGATTTCTCTGTGGTTGACGCTGGCGATGTAGTTATTTTACCGGCCTTTGGTGCCAGTGTGAATGAAATGCAGTTGCTCAACGATTTAGGCTGCACCATTGTTGATACCACTTGTCCTTGGGTTTCTAAAGTGTGGAACTCGGTAGAAAAGCATAAAAAACGTAGTTATACTTCCATTATTCACGGGAAATATCATCACGAAGAAACGGTTGCAACTAGTTCTTTTGCTGAGAAATATTTAGTCGTTCTTAATTTAGAAGAAGCGCAATATGTCGCAGACTATATTTTACATGGTGGGGATAAAAAAGAATTTCTGAAAAAATTTGATCAAGCCTCTTCTCCAGGCTTTGATCCAGATGTCGATCTAGAAAAAGTGGGAATTGCCAATCAAACAACGATGTTAAAAAGTGAAACTGAACAAATTGGGAAGTTGTTTGAGCGAACCATGTTAGAAAAATATGGTCCCACCGAATTTAACGAGCATTTTATGAGTTTTAATACGATTTGTGATGCCACACAAGAACGACAAGATGCGATGCTCAATTTAGTAAAAGAAGACTTGTCCTTGTGAGTAGTGATTGGTGGATTTAATTCTTCTAATACGACTTATTTACAAGAAATCGGTATTGAAC
>CAZAYV010000022.1:0-34310 GCA_964489465.1 uncultured Dactylococcopsis sp.
TTACAAAGCAAGTTTCGGCTATATTTTAGCTTAAACTTCGTTTAAGTCCCGTTAACTCAATAGATGTCTGCTACGACTGGTATTGGTACATTAGTTACAACTTCCTCAGATGTTGGTAAAGGTCGCCCGATGATCACAGGGACAAAAACATCTGTCCGTCGAGTAGTGGTTCTCTACAAACAAGGTGCAAGTGCTGAAGAAATTGCTCGTCGTCTGAGTCATCTTACCCTTGCTCAAATTTATGCTGCTTTAGCCTACTATCACGCCAATCGTAATAAAATTGAAGCGGATTTAGATGCAGAAGATGCTGAATATTGGAAACTATCCCAGTCAGTTTAATCCTGCGCGATTAGAATATGATCTAATGGTTATGGTTTCAAAGTAGCGGGTGCATTACATAGTCTCTGTATTGCTCAATAAAGCGCGATCGCGTCTGTCACTAACTTAAGATAAATAGATTTGATCACGGGTCAGTTTTGTCTTTAACGTTAAGGTAATCTGAAAATATAGTTTAGTGTCTCAAACTTGCTGATTAATGAGTTATCTTCCTCTTTTTGGTCGCATTTGTCTGTGCTTAATTTTCTTTAATGGTGCAATTGGCAACCTGAGTACCTTTAGTGAAACCCAAGCCAGAATGGCAGAAATGGGCTTGCCCATTCCAACTGTCTTACTAGCAGGAAACATTATTTTCCAATTAGTGGGTGCTATTTCCCTTTTACTGGGATTTAAGGTGCAATGGGGAGCCGTTATTCTCATTATTTTTCTCATTCCCACAACCCTGATTTTTCATGACTTTTGGGTTAATCCAGAAGAGAGCATTGCTTTCTTTAAAAATTTAGGGTTAATTGGTGGGTTACTCTTACTCATCGCAAGCGGTGCTGGTGCCGTTAGTCTTGATAGTGAATAAAGAAGTGTGTTTATGAGAAAAACAATCTGGAAACCAATCATGCTGTAGGTTAAGTCATGAAACTTAACCTACTTTTTTTGCTCAAGCCACAAAAGTTATAAAAATTTAGCATCATATTAAAAAATATTACAATTTAAAAAACTCTTAAAATGTATTTTTGAGGTAGCAAGCAATACTGCTAATGCCGTGACAGTCATCAAAATGCTTGTCTAAAAATGTACTGTTTTCAAAGGGAACCTATGATAAAAATTTGCTTCTATTAATTCAATCAAGTCAATTAAAATTACTGAGTGGATTAGTAATGAAGCAAATACCGCAATTAAAAATTGATTTGCGAGATTTACAAGTTTTAGCATTAACTGGATTCTTAAGTTTAGGACTAATCAGCTATAGCTTTGACTTCGCCATAAACTTGCCCATTATAATGACTGCTCTTACGGTTAGTTTGAGTGTACAATATCTTGCCAATTTCTTAATTAAAAAGCAGGAAAATGTAGAAGTCATTTCTCGTAGTGCCTTAATTACTGGCTTAGGATTATGTTTGTTGCTAAGAACGAACTCTCTAGGAGTAATGGGGGTTGCTGCTACTTGCGCCATCCTAAGTAAATTCCTGATTAAATATCACGGTAAACATATCTTTAATCCGGCTAATTTTGGCATTATTGCTGTTTTAGGATTGACCAATCAAGCATGGATTTCACCAGGACAATGGGGTGAGTCTTTTGTCTTAGCATTATTATTTGTTAGTATTGGCGGTTTGATTTTGAGTTGGCTGGGACGTTGGGAAACTACCGCAGTTTTTTGGCTGGTTTATAGCATGGGAATTCTCATTCGTAATATGTGGCTGGGGTTTGGTGCAGATATTTTTTGGCATGAACTAAATAGTGGCAGTTTATTATTATTTGCCTTTTTCATGCTCAGTGATCCCCGTTTCATTCCTGATGGAAAATGGGGACGAGTGATTTGGGCAAGCGCGATCGCGCTGTTGACCCTAATCCTAAAATATCAATTCTTTCTTACGACGGCTCCTTTTGTTGCCCTATTTTTCTGCTCTTTATTAACGCCAATTGTGGATACGATTTGGCAAGGAAAGCGATTTAATTGGGCTTGGACAACTTATCAATTGGGAGGGACTAAAAATGAAGCAGTATAGCTTTAAAGTTTTGGTGATTTTAATGAGCGCGATCGCAGCGTTTCTTTTTAATGTTAATGCTGCCTTTGCCTTTTGTGGCTTCTATGTTGCCCAAGCTGACGGCGATTTATATAATCAAGCTTCACAAGTCATCATTGCCCACGATGGCAAGCGAACAGTCTTAACTATGGCAAACGATTATCAGGGAGAACTTGAAAACTTTGCCCTAGTGGTTCCTGTTTCCGTTATTTTAAAAGAGGAACAAGTGCAAGTTCAAGACCCTAAAATTATTGAACGGATCGATAGTTTTAGCGCACCGCGTTTAGTAGAGTATTTTGATGATAATCCCTGTCGCCCGGTCCGTCCCTTTGCTTTAGAATCTCAACAATCAAGTGCTCCGAATGCGATGGGAAGTCCATCGGCAGATGCTTTGGGTGTCACTGTAGAAGAACAGTTTAATGTGGGAGAATATTCCATCGTTATTCTCAGTGCAACCGAATCAAACGGGTTAGAAACCTGGTTACAAACAAACAACTACAATATTCCTGATGGTGCCAGCAAACTTTTACAACCCTACATTCGTCAAAACTTAAAATTCTTCGTTGCAAAAGTCAATTTAGATAACTATAATCCAGACAAATTCTCTGCACTACGTCCCTTACAAATGGCATTTGAATCCTCTCGTTTTATGTTACCGATTCGTTTAGGAACATTGAACGCACAGGGGAATCAAGACCTATTGGTTTACTTACTTTCTCCCAAAGGTCAAACGGAAGTAACGAACTATCGCACCGTTAAAATTCCCTCGGATGTCGATATTCCCGTCTATATTAAAGAAGAAGAAAAATTTCCTGACTTTTACCAAGCGATGTTTGAAAAAAGTTGGGAGCAAAATCAGGGAAAAGCGATCTTTTTAGAATATGCTTGGGATATGGGAAGTTGTGACCCTTGTTCGGCCCGCCCGCTCAATCAAGAAGAGTTAAGAAAAGCAGGTGTTTTTTGGGATGATGCTTCAGTGTTTATGACCCGTCTGCATGTGCGCTATAACCGTAATTTATATCCTCAAGATTTACGCTTTCAAGAAACCCCAAACCGCGAATTTTTTCAAGGACGATATGTGATTCGTCATCCTTATGAAGGAGAAGCCGATTGTCGCGAAGCAAGAGACTATTATCAACAGGTGCGCGATCGTCAAGAACGCAGTGCCCAAACCCTTTCTAATTTAACGGGCTGGAATTTAGAGCAAGTGAAGCGTTCCATTGATTTTGTCGATCCAGGAGAGGAGGCTTCAAAACCGTGGTGGCAACGCGTTTTCAATTAAAATAGTAAGTAGCGGTCGGTTTTCCCTACTACCGGTAGGGAAGTTCCGACTAGGAAAGCAGACAGAGGTTGGAGTAAGGTCGATGTTGGAAAGATTAAATTAAAATAAAAACTCCGAAGATTAGGAATTGCAAACATTCGATTGTTCGTTTCAGGAGGTTTGTAATGAGAATTGCTCAAATTGCGCCCCTCTGGGAAAAAGTGCCTCCTCCCACTTACGGCGGAACAGAATTAGTAGTCAGTTTACTCACGGATGAATTAGTGCGACGCGGTCACGAGGTAACTCTATTTGCCACAGGTGATTCCGAAACCCTTGCTACATTAGACCCTTGTTGCGAAAGACCGCTACGATCTTTAGGCATTTCTCTGGCTGAGTATCATGTTTATGAGCAAATGGAACTCAGCAAAGTATTTGCTCAAGCCCAAAACTTTGATCTGATTCACTCCCATATCGGTTACACAGCGTTTCCCTATGCGAATCTAACCAAAACCCCAGTCGTCCACACCTTACATGGGATTATTCCCAGTTGGATGGCACCGATTTTTCAGCAACATAGTCAGCAACATTTTGTCAGCATTTCTAATTCGCAACGCCGACCAGAATTGGGCTTAAATTATGTCGCGACGGTTTACAACGCGATCGCGTATCAACAATTCCAGTTTTATTCCCACCCCCAAGATCCGCCTTATCTCGCGTTTCTGGGGCGGATGTCACCGGAAAAAGGACCCCATCTCGCCATTGAGATTGCCAAACAAACCCAATATCCCCTCAAAATGGCGGGTAAAATCGATGCTGTGGATCAAACCTTCTTTGACCAAGAAATTGCCCCTCATCTCGATGGCAAACAGATTCAATTTCTGGGAGAAGCCGACCACAAACAGAAAAATGCCCTGATGGGCGGCGCGATCGCGACCCTCTTCCCTATTACCTGGCGCGAACCCTTTGGACTAGTTATTATTGAATCCCTCGCTTGTGGGACACCAGTGATAGCGATGGCGATGGGATCAACCCCCGAGATCATGACTCACGGTGAAACCGGTTTTATTTGCCAGACAGTTAAAGAATGTGTAACAGCCGTTTCGCAAATCCAGCATCTCTCCCGTCACCGTTGTCGCACCGACGTTGAAGAAAACTTTAACCTCAAACGCATGACCGATGGCTACGAAGCAGTTTATCGAACCAGTCTTGAGGAAAAGCGACAAGGTAATGGTCGTTTGCAAGCCCCGGCATTAGTAATGAACTAGGAGGAAACGTCATGTCCCAAGAAACCCTTGATATCATTGAATTTGATGGTAGAACCTTTGCCGAAGCTGAACAACTCCCGATTCCAGAGTGGCACTGTAGTCGCACGGAACGGTTACAACCCACTCTCACCTTAAAAGAAGACGACCTTTTCCTAATTACGGATACCATTGGCAACATTAACTGTCACAATGAACAAGTGGATGCGAGCTTGGGATTTTTTTGTAAAGATACCCGTTTTCTCAATCGCCTGGAACTACAAATCGAAGGACACGCCCCGATTCTCCTCAGTAGCACCGCTCAACAAGGGTTTGCCCTGTCTGTCCTGTGCTCAAATCCTTACTTCCCGGATCACTTGAAAGCTGAAACCATTGGCATTCAACGGGATATTGTCCTTCAGGGGGCACTCTTTGAAGAACTCACCATTACCAATTACAACACTGATCCTGTTCAGTTTCAAATCAGCCTCAGTTTCAATGCCGATTTTGCCGACCTATTTCAAATTCGCGGACGAAAGCGTTCACAAGTCGGACATTTGATGCGACAGGTTTTACCGCAAAAAGCCAACGGTCATAACATTCAATCCTTAGTGGAAGAAACCGGAGAATTGATCTTGGCGTATCAAGGCTTGGACGAAGCGTTAATGGAGTCACGGATTCAATTTAGCCATCAACTCCCCAGTAGCTTCCAAGGCTATACAGCACTTTGGGATTTGAGTTTAAACGCCCACGAAACGCAAAAGATTGGGTATCGCTTACAGCCGATGCTTAGCAATAAACCCGCCTCAGTCGTCAGTGCGCCTATGACATTGAAACAAGCCCATGGTTCTGAAGTCAATGAACAACAACAATGGCAAAAGGAAATTACTCATATTTGCACCGATAACCGAGCGTTAAATCAAATTATTGAACGGGCGGAAAAAGATATTTATTTACTCGGTCAAACCTCCGGTGAAGGTAAAATTCTCTCGGCAGGGATTCCTTGGTTTGCTACCTTGTTTGGTCGCGACTCCATTATTTCGGCTTGGCAAACTTTAATTTTAGATTCCAGCATTGCTCGACAAACCCTCCTCACCTTAGCCGAATATCAGGGTCAGGTAGATGATCCCTGGCGAGAGGAAGCACCCGGCAAAATTCTCCATGAACTGCGCTCTGGGGAAATGGCACGGTGTGGAGAAATTCCCCATACCCCCTATTATGGAACAGTCGATGCCACCCCATTGTGGTTAATTCTCTACTCCGAATATTACACCTGGACTCATGATGAATACTTATTTAACCAATTGTGGGACAATGCCCTCGCCGCGATGGCTTGGATTGACCGCACCCGTGAAAAAACCGGCTACTTGTATTATCATTGCGAATCGCCAGGGGGCTTACAGAATCAAGGGTGGAAAGACTCTGGCGACTGTATTGTTGACCGCAAAGGGAAATTAGCCACCGGCGCGATCGCGCTGTGTGAAGTGCAAGGCTATATCTATGCCGCGAAAATGCGCCTTAGTCAACTCGCCCGTCTCAAAAAACGCCTCGATCTGGCGGATCGCTGGCACGAAGAAGCCCAAGCCCTCAAAGCCCAATTCAACAAAGACTTTTGGCTTCCCGAGCAAGGCTATTATGCCCTTGCCATCAATGAACAGAAACAACCCATTGATAGTATCACCTCCAACCCCGGTCACTGTCTTGGCTTAGATATTTTAGATCCCGATAAAGCCCATAGCGTTGCCGAACGCTTGCAAGCCCCTGATTTATTTAGTGGTTGGGGCATTCGTACCCTCAGTAGTCTTTCTCCAGCTTATAACCCCATGGGCTATCATTTAGGAACAGTTTGGCCCCATGATAACGGCATTATTGCTGCCGGTTTACGAGCGCTGGGCTTTGTCGAACAAGCCTTAGAATTGAGTCAAGCGATTATCGAAATGTGTAGCGAACAACCCTATCATCGCCCGCCAGAACTCTTTTGCGGTTATGAACGCACCCCCAATCGTTCCCCGGTTCGCTATCCAGTTGCTTGTTCTCCGCAAGCTTGGGCAACGGGAACTGTCTTTCAGTTGCTACAACTGATGATTAACTTACAACCCGATGCTGCCAACAATTGTTTACGGATTATTCATCCCACCTTACCCTCATCCATTCAGTCTCTCTCTTTAGATAACCTAAAAATTGGTGAAACCGTCCTCGATTTAGAATTTGAACAGTCGGATGGGGCAACGGCTTGTCGGGTTGTTCGTAAACGAGGTAACTTGCGAGTTGTGATTGAAGCTTAGGAGAACGGATATCTAACTGGCATATGATAGATTAAAACGACTTAGATAAACATCGGTTTATACCTTGCAACAAGTACTTTTTTTTCAATTGATGCTGATGTGAACGCGAGGTATAAGAGTCCTCTTTTTCGTTGAAAACTTTAATTGCCATTAAACTATGCGTATCGCCAGTAATATTACCGAACTCATTGGTCGCACTCCCCTCGTCCAACTCAACCGCATTCCGGCAAGTGAAGGTTGCGTGGGTAAGATTGTTCTCAAACTTGAAGGCATGAATCCTTCTGCCTCTGTAAAAGACCGCATCGGCATTAACATGATTAACAGCGCCGAAGCGAAAGGAATTATTGAACCAGGGAAAACCGTTTTAGTTGAACCCACCTCTGGCAATACAGGAATTGCCCTGGCTATGACCGCTGCTGCCAAGGGGTATAAACTGATTCTCACCATGCCAGAAACCATGAGTAATGAGCGTCGAGCGATGTTAAGAGCCTATGGCGCGCAATTAGAACTGACACCAGGGATACAAGGAATGGGTGGCTGTATTCAACGAGCACAAGAAATTGTTGATACTACACCCAACGCCTATATGTTACAACAATTTAATAATCCAGCTAATCCAGAAATTCATCGTCAAACCACTGCCGAAGAAATTTGGGAAGATACTGATGGAGAAATTGATATTTTTGTCGCTGGTATTGGCACGGGTGGAACCATTACTGGGGTTGCGGAAGTCATTAAAGAACGCAAGCCAGAATTGCAAGTGGTTGCAGTGGAACCGAGTGGTAGCCCCATTTTGTCCGGCGGACAACCCGGTCCCCACAAAATCCAAGGGTTAGGTGCTGGATTTATTCCCAAAGTCTTAAATGTAGAAATCCTCGATGAAGTCGTAACAGTGACCGATGAAGAAGCCATTTTTTATGGTCGTCGCTTAGCCAATGAAGAAGGAATTCTCTCGGGAATTTCTACGGGGGCTGCGCTTTGCGCTGCCGTTCAAGTCGCTCAGCGTCCTGAAAATGAAGGAAAACTGATTGTCATGGTACAACCCAGTTATGGTGAACGCTATCTCAGTACACCGCTTTTCCAAGATTTAGCACCCGCTGCAGATGCAGTAACTGTGAATTCCTAATCGTCATCGGGACGTAATTTCATGCGTCCCCTTTTCCTCAGGTCATTGTCAAATTCTCTTTCCTCGGTTGGAAGTGAGTGAAAAAAACGAGTTTTTAAACTCTCTAAGAGATGAGACTCGCTCGCTTAAAGGGAGGTTAATTATGGCAAATTTCACCAACGAGCTTGGACTCACTCTGACGGCAGGATTAGCATTAGCTATTCTAACCCAAGGCCTAATTCGTAGAGAATCTCGCCGATTAAACTTTCCTCTTCTTGTAGCAAGTATTGCTTTATTCACTTGGGGAAGTTTCGGACTCATGACCTCTCCTACAGCTCTCAGTGCTCCTGAAATCTCAGAAAAACCAGCACCGGAACAAGAACTACAAGCAACGACCAGTTCTGGTAAATATATTGGGTTAGAGTACGTTCAGGGTTCAACTTCTGGAAACCGCAAAGGGGATCAAGAAATTATCAACACCGTTAAAGATCTCAATGACGAGTTAGTGGTTCAATCGTCTAATGGTTCTGTTTTGCTATCAGGTCAAGTAAATGACCGTCAAACGGCTCGTTCTCTAGTCGATAGTATCAAAGAAATTCCGGGTGTTATTCAAGTATCATATGAACTAAGTTTAGAAGAAAACTAACGACTCGATCGCAACAGTTGAATTCTTCTCATTTCAGGTAGGGAAGATGGACGTTGTAGCAGTTGATGTGTGAATGTGGGTTGGAAAATGATTTTCATCAATTTCAATCACCACATCAACTCCATGCTTACTCTCAATTAATGGTGTAATAAATAACTCTGGATGCAGCGATCGCCAAAAGTATTCCACAAACTGATTAATTTCTGTGTCAGTCATCCCTGATTTTCCCTGGGCAACCATTTTTTGCTCTGCTTCTTTACGCCACTGTTGAGCAACGGTCAAAGCAGGCACCTTCCTAATTTGACTCAATCGATAATCAACTGGAGATAAAATAATTAAACCATCTAAGCGATTCCACAAGGGAAGATAAGCCTCTAAACGACGGTTGTTATCCCTTGCAAACTGACGATCTGCTTCGGTTGTAATTGGCGGTGGTGGAGACTGAAAAACGCTTTCCGGTAACGGTTGAACGCCAACAAACCAACCTTCAAATAATAAGATATCAACTTTATTATTAATCACTTCTGGGGTGGCGCGATCGCCCATTCCGTGAAAGGCTGACTTATCAAACCTCGGAATAGAAAGGGGGGTTTTCCCGTCCCGAATTTGGTCTAATAATTCGATTCCTAAGCCAACATCATGGGTTCCCGGAGGACCGCGCCAAATCAAGCGGGGGTCATCTCTTTGTAATTTTTGACGGTCAGTATACGTTTTATATAAATCATCAATGGACAGGGTAACAGTATGATAACCTAAATTATTTAAAAGTAGACTCAAGAGAGTTGACAAAGTTGTTTTTCCGGTTCCTTGAAGTCCTAAAATGCCTTGGATAATTGGAGAGGATCGCTCATTTTTTTTACCAACAATTTGCAAGGCTAAAGGAAGCCACAATCGCCATAATAATTCTAAGCTGTTTGTTTCAGATAAGCCAACATGAGAACAATAATTTTGGATCGTGGAGTAGGCAGTCGGAAAGAAATCAAGTTGTGTTTTCAGTGAATAATTGTCATCTAGCTTAGGGAAAGGGAAGCGCGATCGCGCTAATAGAGTTTTCTCATTTTCTGTAATGACTTGCTTATTTATAACCTTATTTAAAGTGAGACTTAGGTCATTATTTGGCATCATAAAAAATTAAATCATAATTATCTCTTTGTGTTCTTTGTGTCTTTGTGGTTTGAAATCATAAAAAGCATGACAAATAGTACGATAAAGGAGAGAGAAAGTATTAATCTCTTCCCCTCTCCTCATTAACATTGAATCAATGATGCTTATTTAGCAACAGCTGATGCCGGTTCTTCTTGTTGGAAGAAAGCCGATAGAACTTGTTCTGCAATTTGAGAACTATTTAATCCTAAATGAGCTTGTGCTTCTTCTGGTTTAGCATGATCAACTAACTGATCCGGAACGCCAAAGCGTTTGACCGGAACTAAGATGTTATTGTCCATAAAGGCTTCTGTTACCGCAGAACCAAAGCCACCCATTAAACACCCTTCTTCGAGGGTAGCGATACGTCCAATTTTCTGCGCCAGAGGGAAGATTAACTCAGTATCTAATGGCTTGACGAAACGGGTATTAATCACAGTCGCTTCAATGCCATGTTCACTGAGAATTTCCGCCGCTTGCATTGCAGTGGGAACCATTGCCCCATAGCCTAACAACAGAATATCATCCCCATTACGAAGGATTTCGCCTTTGCCAATTTCCACAGGTTCCCAACCTTCTTCCATCAGGGGAACACCGATACCATTGCCACGGGGATAGCGCATCGCGATCGGGCCATCAGTATAATTAATGCCAGTGACGGTCATCCGTTGTAATTCGGCTTCATCTTTCGGCGCCATAATCACCATATTGGGGAGACACCGGAGATAAGCAATATCATACATGCCTTGGTGAGTGGGACCATCTGCACCAACAATTCCCGCGCGATCTAAACAGAAGAAGACGGGTAAGTTTTGAATGCAGACATCGTGAATAATTTGGTCATATGCCCGTTGTAAGAACGTAGAGTAGATCGCAGCGACAGGGCGCATTCCTTCGCAGGCTAAGCCAGCAGCAAGGGTAACCGCATGTTGTTCGGCAATACCGACATCCACATACTGATCAGGGAGTTTTTGCTGCAGTTTATCTAAACCGGTTCCCGTTGCCATCGCAGCAGTAATCCCAATAATTTTCGGATTGTCTTCAGCAAGTTTCGTTAGGGTGTGGGCAAAAACTTTGCAGTATTTTGGGGGTTTCGGTTTGCTAGAGGGTTTCGCTTTTCCTGTGGCGATGTTGAAGGCACTTTGAGCATGATAGCCGACCTGGTCTTGTTCCGCGATTTCATAACCTTTGCCTTTTGTCGTTGCGACATGGACTAAAACGGGACCGGTTACTTGCTCAGCTTGTCTAAAGGTATGAATCAATTCGCTTAAGTTATGGCCATCAATGGGACCAAAATACTTAAAGCCTAATTCTTCAATCACAGCCCCAACCTTGGGTACTGCTAGTCGCTTCATGCCTTCTTTCACCCGTTCCATTTCTGGGGTTAAAGATTCGCCAAAGAAGGGTAAATGTTTAAATTGTTCTTCTAAATTGTCACTTAAAAACTGCATAGGTGGGGATAAACGCACCTTATTCAGATAGCGAGAAATCGCGCCCACATTGGGGGAAATTGACATCTCATTATCATTGAGAACCACCATTAAATTGGTATTGGGTAAATGTCCGGCATGGTTAATTGCTTCTAAGGCCATACCGCCTGTTAAAGCACCATCACCAATGACAGAAACAACTTTAAAGTCTTCTCCTTTGGCATCTCGCGCCAACGCCATTCCTAAGCCAGCAGAAATACTTGTGGAGGCGTGTCCTGCCCCAAAATGGTCAAATGGGCTTTCACACCGTTTGAGATAGCCAGCAATACCATCTTTTTGACGTAGGGTATGGAAGCGATGATACCGTCCAGTAATCATCTTATGGGGATAAGCTTGGTGTCCTACATCCCAAATTACTTTATCACGGTCTAAATCTAAGGTTTGATACAAGCCGAGGGTCAGTTCAACCACTCCTAAACCGGGTCCAAGGTGTCCGCCGCTAGTAGAAACCGTTTCGAGATGTTTTTCCCGAATTTGTCGGGCAATAGTTTCCAATTGACGAATAGATAGCCCGTGCAACTGGTTGGGATGGGTAATTTCGCTAATGTGCATAGGTTGCGTTACTTTACAAGTGCTACCGTTTGGTTTTGCCTATTTTCTCTACTGTAAAGGATTTAAACCAATTCATTCTGCTACTTTGTTGCAAAATGCAATATCGCGATTGGGTAAACTACTTGAATTCAACAAAGAAAATACTATTTTTTGGCCTTTTGGCGGATACTGAGATTTTCCTTGAGTGCGTGATGATGATCGAGAACCAAAATTGGGAATACTAAGGAAGATAGTGTTCTAGGTAAGATTTAAGATGGGTTCAGTCATATCTCAGCCGAACATAACCTTTGCCGTACAAGAAGCGACTCGTGTCGTTCAAACTTGGGAACTGAAAAAAGTCTATCGAACCGGATTCTGGTTAAATCAGACGGTTGAATCGCTCAAAGGCTGTAGTCTGACCGTGTATGAAGGAGAAACATTTGGTTTACTCGGACCCAATGGTGCCGGAAAAACAACACTACTCAAAATTCTACTTGGCATTGTTCGAGCCAGTTCAGGACGGGCGGTTTTGTTAGGAAGACCAATCGGCGATCGCGCTATCAAAGAACGGGTCGGCTATCTTCCCGAAAATCCTTATCTCTATGACTATCTAACCGCTTGGGAATTTCTTGAGTTTACCGCAGGACTCTTTCAACTTCCTCGGGCTATCCAAAAGCAACGTATTCCCCAACTGCTTGATATGGTTGGACTAGACCGCAACACGGCGCAAAAGAAACAACTGCGTCAGTATTCTAAAGGGATGTTACAACGGGTTGGCATGGCACAAGCGCTGATCAATGACCCAGAAGTGGTTTTCTTAGACGAACCCATGTCTGGTTTGGATCCCATTGGACGTTATCAAATGCGTCAGATTATCTTAGACCTGAAAGCACAAGGGAAAACGATCTTTTTTAATTCTCATGTCTTAGGCGATGTGGAACAAATCTGCGATCGCGTTGCGATTTTAGCCCAAGGAGAAATTATTGGTTCGGGTTCCCTCGATGAATTATTAGGTAACCAAAACACTTATCATGTCGTTGGCAGAGGCGGCAATCCTGAGCACTTAAAACAGTGGGTCACTCATCTCGACTTTGAAGACAATCGTTGGTCGGGTCAACTTGCCACTCGCCATGATCCGAAAGCCTTTTTAAGTCAACTGGTTGATCTCGATGCTGAAATTTTGGAGTTGAAACGAGCGCGAATCTCCTTAGAAGAATTTTTCCTACAAGAACTGCGCAAGAAAGGATTGAAACTTTCCCGCTAAGCTCTAACCGTCCGTTATTGTTGAAAGGATGGGTCGCGGTGGGATACGCCAGACAAGGGGGACAAGATCAGCACACTCATCCTTCAATCCAAAATTGATCCCCCACTAACTCAAGAGTGAGGCAGACACTCGGCAAGATGAATTTTCCTCTCCCTCTCTGTTTCAAAACCAGCGTTTCAGAAGCTGACCCAACAGCAGAGGGACAAAACTCGCCACCAGAATTAATCCCCAGCCTTCTAAGCCGGGATGAACCAGTGACAAGACTGTTGAGACACCAGGGGTATAAGTAGCTAGCAACAGTAAGCCCGTACAAATTCCTAAGGCTCCCCAAATATAAGGATTAACGCTGATCTCGTTACGGAATAAGCCAGAGCCAGTATCGCGCATATTGAAAACGTGCCACAAGCGACCAAACGCTAAGGTGAGAAAAGAGATTGTCACTGCTTGTTCTAAAGGGAAGGCAAAGACTTGCAGAGCAATCGCAAAGATGCCCAGGATCGTAACAGCAATAATCACCCCATACAAACTAATCATGAGCCAATAGTAACGGGTTAACAAGGCTTCCTGGGGATCGCGAGGGGGACGTTGCATAACAGCATCATTCCCTTCACCTGCTCCTAAAGCAAGAGCGGGAAAGACATCGTTGACTGCGTTGAGAAAGAGAATCTGTAACGGGAGAATCGGGAGAGGCGCACCCAGGAAAGAGGTAATGGCAACAGCGATAATTTCACCGACATTCCCTGAGAGTAAATAGAGGGTAAATTGACGAATGTTATTAAAAATCGTGCGTCCTTGGGCAATGGCAAAAACAATTGTCGAGAAGGCATCATCTTGCAAGACCATGTCTGCGGAATCCTTCGCTACTTGTGTGCCGCGCTCGCCCATAGCAATTCCAATATCTGCTTTCTTCAAAGCTGGCGCATCGTTAATGCCATCACCCGTCATCGCAATAATGGCTTGGTGGTGTTGATGAAGGGTAATCAGATTCAGTTTTTGTTCTGGGGTTACTCGAGCAAAGATGGGCACTTGTAATAACTGTTGTTGCTCTGATACTGAAAGTTGGTCGAGATTCTCTAAGGCGTCTCCTTGTCTGACTTGGGTGCTTTCGTCTGCAATCAACCCGACCGCTATACCGATCTGACGCGCCGTTACGGATTGATCTCCGGTGAGCATGATGACGCGAATGCCAGCTTGATGACAATCTTGAATCGCTTCCTTCACCGATAATCGCGGTGGATCGAGCAAACCGACAACCCCTAACCAAACCAGATTTTCATACGGATCCTTTTCCGGGTCATCCACCACTTTGTAAGCCATACTGAGAACGCGTAGTCCCTCCGCTGCCATCTCAATTGCGCGATCGCGCCACTGTTTGCGGACTTTATTGGTTAGGGATCGTTCTTCGCGATCAATCAGTTGATGGGAACACAGGGGAAGCACTGATTCTAATGCGCCTTTGACGGCTACCAGATAAGAGGCTTCAGTACTTTCGATTCCTCCGAAGAATGGATGGTGCCAATTGTCGGCTTCATGAATCGTTGCCATGCGCTTACTCTCCGAATCGAAGGCAACTTCCTGAACTTCTGGCAACTTTTCTAATAATTGATGACGATCCAGACCTGCTTTTGCCCCTGCCACCAAAAGGGCAACTTCAGTGGGATCGCCAATTAAATTTTGGTCATTCGCATTTGGCAGCGTCGCATTGTTACAAAGGACAGCAACAGTCAGTAAAGCTTGGAGGGGATTATGTTGACTCGGGTCGATCCGTTCCTGATTGAGAATAAAATCTCCTTGCTGGGCAAGTCCTTGACCGGTCACCGCAAAATCTCCGTCTGCCAGAGCAATTTGGGTTAAGGTCATTCGGTTTTCTGTGAGCGTACCGGTTTTATCGGTACAGATAATATTGGTCGCGCCCAGAGTTTCTACTGCAGAGAGGCGATTCATTAACGCATTCCGCTTCGCCATGCGCCACATTCCCCGGGCCAAAGCAACAGTCGCAACAATCGGGAGACCTTCTGGAATTACTGCTACTGCCAGCGCGATCGCGGTTTCCACCATCAGTAAGAGGTCTTGTCCCCCTAAAATGCCAGAAACAGCCACAAAAACGGCTAGCACCAGCGTAAACCAAATTAACCGACGACTGAGTTGTTCCAATCGTTTTTCGAGGGGCGTCACCTCCGCTTCCGCTTCTGCCATCAACTTGGAAATTTTCCCCAATTCGGTCCGCATGCCAGTGGCAATCACTACCCCAGTTCCGCTGCCGCGAGTAACCGCTGTGCCTTTGAACAAGAGATTTTTTTGTTCGGCTAAGGGTAAATTGGCTTCGAGAGAGGCGACTCCCTTACTCACCGGAACCGATTCCCCGGTCAATGCTGATTCATCCGCTTGCAGTTTCGAGCATTCCAGGACCCGCAAATCTGCCGGAACCAGATCTCCTCCTTCCAGGAGAACAATATCTCCGGGGACCAGTTCTTCTGTATTAACTGACACCACTCGACCCTCGCGGCGCAGTGTCGCATACGTTTGACTCAGCTTTTGCAGAGCTTCCATCGAGCGCACCGCCTTGATTTCGGTGACAAAACCAATTCCGGCATTGAGCGCGATCGCGATTAAAATAGCAATCCCTTCGATCCATTCTCGAAATGCAAAGGAGAGAACGGCTGCGATGCCTAAGAGTCCAATGATCGGACTTTTAAACTGATCGACAAAGATTTGCCAGGGAGAGCGCCCCTTCACCTTTTGCAGTTGATTAAGACCGTAGGTTTGTTGCCGTTTTTGGACTTGCGCGATCGTCAACCCCTGCTTGGGATCAACAGAGAGGCTTGCCAAAACCTCAGCTATGGATTGGGCACTGGCTTGACGGGCTTGTCTCTCAATCTCCAATCTCAGCCTCCCTACACCGGAAATCCGGAAATGATGTTACTAATTTCATCCTACAAACCAGCATACAGTCCTTACTTCTTCATGGAGATGGTTTTCAACGAATTGAGGCAGGCAACAGAATCCAACCTCAATCACATTATATTGAGGGATTAATTGTGGGTCGTTGACATGGCACCAAATCTGAGAAACTATCATAGAGTGTCCACCATTTTGATTAATTTTGTTTGCAATGACCTCTCAAATGGCGAAGCGATTAGACGGAAAAGCCCTTGCTCAACAGATTCAAGGGGAACTCAAACAACGTGTTGAACAACTCCAAGCTCAAGTCGGACGTCCACCCGGCTTAGCTGTCATTATGGTGGGAGATGATCCGGCGAGTGGGGTTTATGTCCGCAATAAAGAACGGGCCTGTGAAAAATTGGGGATTACTTCCTTTGGAGAACATTTTCCGAGTACCACAACCCAAGTGGAGTTGGAAGCAAAAATTATTGAACTCAATGAAGACCCACGAGTCGATGGAATTTTAGTGCAACTGCCGCTTCCGGAACATTTAGATGCCATTCAAGCCCTGTACAAAATTGCACCTGAAAAAGATGTCGATGGTTTACATCCCACTAATCTCGGGCGTTTAATTCGGGGCGAACCGGGATTAAGGAGTTGTACGCCGGCTGGGGTAATGCGTTTGTTAGACACCTATCACCTCCCGATCGCGAGCAAAAACGCACTGGTCATTGGACGGAGTATCTTGGTGGGAAAACCCTTAGCCTTAATGCTATTGGCAGCCAATGCTACCGTGACCATTGCCCATGGGGAAACCCCTCCCGATCAGTTACGAGCTTTAGCCCAACAAGCTGATATTTTATCTGTCGCGGTGGGTCAACCGAATTTGATTACTGCTGATATGGTTAAACCAGGAGCAATTGTCGTGGATGTGGGGATTAATCGCATTCAAGATGAAACGGGAAAAAACCGGCTGATTGGGGATGTTAACCACGAACAAGTCGCAACAGTCGCCAGCTACCTCACCCCGGTTCCGGGTGGGATTGGACCGATGACGGTAACCATGCTTTTAGAAAACACCGTTAAAAGTTTTGAACAGCGTTTTTTGTCAATGGTTCCTCATTGACCCGTAAAATATAAAATCGAGTTGCAACCCCAGAAATATCCTTCACCGAAACCCAAAACATGAGCATGAGTGATCAATCGATTTGTAAGCAACCCCTAGCCTTCGATCTCGATAGCTACCTCCAAGCCCGAAAAGCAGTGGTGGAAAAAGCGTTGGATCAATCCTTGACCATGGGCGAGCCCCCTGTTATTTACGATGCGATGCGCTACTCGCTGTTAGCCGGTGGAAAACGCTTACGCCCGATTTTGTGTTTAGCCACTTGCGAGTTGGTAGGAGGAACCATTGAAATGGCAATGCCGACGGCTTGTGCATTAGAGATGATTCACACCATGTCATTGATTCATGATGATTTACCCGCGATGGACAATGATGATTATCGGCGAGGACAACTCACGAATCATAAGAAGTTTGGTGAGGATATTGCAATTTTAGCGGGAGATGGTTTGTTAGCTTATGCGTTTGAGTATATTGCTGCCCAGACGCAAGGGGTTAATCCCTCAGCGGTGTTACAAGTAATTGCCAAATTAGGTCATGCCGTCGGTGCAACTGGTTTAGTGGGAGGTCAAGTGGTGGATTTGGCATCAGAAGGCAATCCCGATATTGGTTTAGAAACCCTCAACTACATTCATACGCATAAAACAGGAGCCTTATTGGAAGCCTGTGTTGTAACTGGAGCCATGTTAGGGGAAGCGAGTGCAGAAGACTTAGGTCGCTTGTCTCGCTATGCTTATGACATTGGTTTGGCGTTCCAGATTGTTGACGATATTCTTGATATTACAGCAACCCAAGAAGAACTGGGGAAAACCGCCGGTAAGGATGTCGAAGCCAATAAAGCCACTTATCCTCGATTATTAGGGTTAGAAGCGTCGAAAACGAAAGCCGATGAGTTAACGCAAGCTGCGTGTGCAGAACTCTCCGGTTATGGAGATGCCGCTCTTCCGTTACAGGCGATCGCGCAGTTAATTGCTACTCGCAAGAATTAATTATGGATAATTTTGCCAGTATTGTGGAGAATCATCTGCTTTGGGTGTCCCTGATTGCGTGTTTGGTTGCTCAGGGATTGAAATTAGTGATTGAATTCTTTCGGGAGGGCAAATTTAATCTGCGATCGCTCTTCACAACTGGGGGAATGCCCAGTGCTCATTCGGCTTTGGTCGCTTCTCTCGCGACAGGGGTTGGGATTCGCGAAGGCTGGGAAAGTACCGATTTCGCGATCGCGCTTCTGTTTGCGATTATTGTCATGTTTGATGCTGCTGGGGTGCGACAAGCAGCGGGAAAGCAAGCGCGGTTGCTGAATCAAATTGTTGATGAATTATTTCAAGAACACAAGGATTTTAATGAGGAAAAACTGAAAGAACTTCTTGGACATACCCCCTTACAAGTCATTGTTGGCGTCATTTTGGGGGTCGCGATCGCGCTACTGGCTCAATCTTGGCTGTAATTGCTGATTGAAACTAGCTCTGAAATTGAACTCATTTCTGCTTCAGCGCGATCACGCGCTACTCAGTCAATTGATATTATTAAAAATTACGTTGATTGATCTTCCTTTTTTTCCGGTGAGGGAACGGAGCGAATTAAAGTGGAATTCGTATTCGATTGTAAATGAAGTAAATAACTGCTGACTGCAATTAATAGCACTGCAATGGCAAAGAAAAGTAGATCCAGAGTTGTTGTAATATCCATTGAAAGCGCTTTTTTAAAGAAACTAATCACCATGACCATGATGATCACTTGTAGGATTTTATGCTTCAGCTGATCTAAGTTTTCTATTTGTAAAATTTTCACTTCTTGAAAGTGAAAGCGCACATCAATTTCTGAGATAAATAATTCATAAATCCCAAAACTAAAAATTAATAAAACAATTCCAATTAAATAATGATCAATTCCACCCACTACTTTGGTAATGACTTCAATAAAGGCACCATCTTCTTGATAGTCTGCTTGAAAACTATATAGAATGCCTTCAATTACCTCCAAACTCCCAATCACAAAAAAATTCAGCGTACTTAATAAGCCAAAAAGAACAGGAATCAGAGCAAATAAACGAAACTTCCAGAGACATAGCTCGAAATAGGCTTCAATCTTTTTGGGATTAAACATGATGGGTCATTAGTCATAAATCAAAAGTTGGGTTCTACATAGTGCAACCCAACCTGAGATCAGTTTAAGCAGTAGTTTCAGTTTCTAATGAGGCTAAAGGATCGGGAATTTCTTCGGAAGGGGCTTGAAAACTTCCGGTTAAGACAAATTCTAGGCGTAACTTTAACCAATTAATGAAATTAACATTGGTAGAAATAACGGCAACAGAAGGCTGGGGACATTTTTCTTTAACTGACTTGAAACTCCCTGCTTCTAAAAATGCCGGCTGTTTAACTAACCAAAAGTCAATCTCTTTGTTATGTTCTTTGTAGTAACGATACCGTTCTTCTAAGACTTCTTGGAACGGTTCTTCTTCTAAAAGGAATTTTTGACTGGCTAAAACGTAGTAATAAGTTTGCATCGTTTCCTTACTGTTTGATGAGTGACTTCATTTCACGAACGGCTCGTTCTAATCCTACCAAGACCGCCCGACTAATGATACTATGACCGATGTTCAGTTCTTCCATACCGGGAATTGCCGCAACTGGGGCAACATTATAATACGTTAATCCGTGTCCTGCGTTAACTCGTAAGCCCAGAGAAAGGGCGCGATCGCTGCTTTGTTTTAACTGGGCTAATTCTGTTTCCCGAGTCTGTTCTGTTTTCGCTTCGGCGTATCTTCCCGTATGGAGTTCGATCAATTTTGCCCCCGTATCGGCGGCGGCTTGAATTTGCGTCGCATCGGGATCAATAAACCAACTCACTGGAATTCCTGCACTTTGTAATTGTTCAACTAGCTGCTTCATTCGGGATAAATCACCGGCAACATCTAAGCCCCCTTCGGTGGTGACTTCTTCCCGTTTTTCAGGGACAATGGTTACATAATCCGGCTTAATCTCTAAGGCAATGGCAACCATTTCCTCAGTCGGTGCCATTTCTAAGTTTAAATGGGATTGTACTGTTTCTCGCAACAGGCGGACATCACGATCTTGAATGTGGCGGCGATCTTCTCGTAGATGCACGGTAATGCCATCCGCGCCACCGAGTTCGGCTAATACAGCTGCTGTAACCGGATCGGGTTCGATGGTACGTCGCGCTTGTCGAATGGTGGCAATATGATCGATATTCACCCCAAGGGTTACGGAGGGTTGTGGCTGAGTCATATTGGACAGATGAAAATAATAAGGCCAATCCAAGATAACATCTTCTTAGGCTTAAATCGCGGAAAAAGGTAGCATGGGCTTCCGGATTTCGGATAAAATCACCTCAAGAAGCATTACGAGGAGAAAGGATGAGTAATCGACCACTCGGCGTGGCAGTTGTGGGAACAGGCTTTGGACAAAAAGTCCATATCCCCGTGTTTCAGATTCATGAAGGAACGAAACCGGTTGCCGTGTATAATCCTAGCTTAGACAAAGCCCGCGCGATCGCGCAAGAGAACGAGATTCCCCACGCCAGTAATCAACTTGATACGATTCTCTCTCTCCCTGATGTGGATGCCGTGAGTATTTCCACACCGCCCTTTTTACACTATGACATGGCAAAAGCGGTTCTCAACGCTGGGAAACATCTTCTTCTCGAAAAACCCCTGAACCTAAACGCCGCGGAAACCCGTGAACTGTATCATTTAGCCCAAGAAAAAGGAGTGGTTGCAGCCAGTGACTTTGAATTTCGCTGTGTACCGGAATGGCAACTCCTGGCAGAGTATTTAAAGAATGATTATGTCGGCAAAAAGCGACTGGTGAAAATCGATTGGGTGTTAGGGAGACGGGCAAATCCCGAAGGCAGCTGGAGTTGGTATGCGCAAAAAGAGAAAGGCGGCGGTGCTTTAGGTGCGGTTGGCTCTCATGCCTTTGATTATATTAACTGGTTATTCGGCGGCGTCAATCGGTTATGTGCGGTCTTATCTACAGCGATTCCTGAACGTCGGGATCCGAAAGAAGATGGAAAACTCAAGCCCGTCGATTCCGATGATACCTGCTTATTAATGCTAGAGTTAGCAGATGGCACCCCCTGTCAATTAACCATTAGTTCGGTCGCGTATCAAGGGCGCGGACATTGGCTGGAAATTTACGGCGATCGCGCCACCGTCGTCCTCGGGAGTGGTAACCTAAAAGACTATATCCATGGTTTCCGGATGCTAGCAGCACCCGCAGGAGAAGAGCTTTCTGAGGTTTTTATTCCCCAACATCTTAGTTTCCCGAAAGTCTATCAAGAAGGGCGCATTGCACCGGTTCTCCGCTTAGTCGATTATTGGGTAAAAGCGATTCAAACCCGAAAGCCCATGGTTCCCTCCTTGCGAGAAGGGGTTTATTCTCAATTATTGATGGATTTAACCCACCAATCCCATGAACAAAAACGTTGGGTGGATGTCCCTAACTTTGAGGCATTTTTGGGGCGATAAAGTATCCCATGAAAACGATTGTTTACCAAAGTGTCTGTCCGGATCACATTCCGGATTGGATACAAACTTGTTTAGAGAGTGTTTGTGCTTGGTCTCAGCAACAAACTTATGATTATGCCTTGATTGGGGACGAAATTTTTTCGATCATTCCTGACTGGTATTGGCAAAAAACGTCGCATCAGAAAGTTATTGCAACCGACTTAGGCAGACTTTTACTCGCCAAACAATTTCTCCAAGAAGGTTATGATCGCACCATTTGGTTCGATGCGGATGTCTTAATTTTTACCCCAGAATTATTAACAATTCCCATCACCCAAGAGTATGCTTTTGGCAAAGAAGTCTGGGTGCAATATAAAAATAACCAACTGAAAGCTTACCCAAAAATTCACAATGGGATCTGTATTTTCTGTCAAGGGAATAGCTTTTTAGACTTTTATATCCATGCTTGTCAGCGCATTATTCAAAACTTTCAAGGGAAACAAATGGTTCCGCAATTGGTCGGACCAAAATTTCTCAGCGTCCTTCATAATACAATGCAGTTACCATTAATTGAAGAGGTTGCTATGTTTAGCCCCCTCGTCTTACAAGATATTCTAAATGGTGGCGGAGAGGCGTTAACATTGCATCAGCAAACTCAAAATAGTCCGATTTATGCAGCCAATTTAAGTTCTTCTTTTCTGGGAAAAAAAGAAGGATTAAGTGAAGAGAGTTATCAAAAAGTGACAGCAAGGCTTCTTAAGCATAAAACGAGTTTATGAAACGGATCATTTTGGCATAATAGAATATATGACGTGAGTGAAGCATTATGATGACTCTTCAACAACTCAATCAAGAAATTGCTAACTTATCACCCAGCGATCGACTGAAGTTAGTCCACCTCATTATTCAATCTCTTGAAAGTGAACTAGATGAATCCGTTGAAACTTTGATGCAAGATCAAAGCCATTCTAGTAAAATAGCTCTCATCCCAAAAATGTGTGGTTTTTTAAAGAATGATCAACCCACAATTTAATTAGCTCAATTCATCAATAACGGGTTCTTTTAAAGAAATTTGTTGTATGCGGTAATAGTAATGCTTCCGATTACTACTGATCAAATTAGAATTAAATATTAACGCAATAACTAACTCACTGCCAAAGACAATCGCACTCTATAATTTTTTCCAGATTACTCGTGAGTCAAGAGTTGATATTGTTGCTGACTAATTCTTCCCGCTTCATACAACGTTTGATTAATTTCAGAAATTTTCAGAACAGAGTGAGCACGATATCCTTTTGCTTGTAAGCGATCTTTTACGCCCTTTTCATGATCAATAAAGACAACAATATCTTCTACATTCAACCCTTGGGATTCTATTTTTTCTGCCCCTTCAATTGCGCTTTTCCCACTAATTAAAATATCATCAATCACGACCACTGTTTCCCCAGATTCAAAATGTCCTTCAATCACTCGTCGGGTTCCGTGGGCTTTCACTTCTTTACGGGGATAAATCATGGGATGATGTAGCCGTAGCGATAAACCGGTAGCAGTGGGAAGCGCACCATAAGGAATTCCTGCAATGCGATCAAAGGTTAAGGTTTCTAGAATTTCGGAATAAGCATTTAAAACTTGTTGGAAAATTTGCGGTTGGGAAATAATTTTTCTCAGGTCGATATAATAGGGAAATTTTTCTCCTGAAGCTTGGATGTAATCCCCGAATAAAATGCAGTTGAGGTCATAGAGTTGTAAAATTAAATCTTGATGAGGATGGTCAGTTAGTAAACAAACATCGCTTGTCCAAATCTGACAAAATCGATCCGTTTCCGTCACATCTTGACGAACATTATTAATCTTTTGATTGAGATCCAAAATTGATTCTTCTAAGGTTTCTTGCTGTAAAAAGTCTTGTGGAATCGGAATTAATAATCCACTCCCAGTATCGTTAAGACCAGCTGCAATCAGAGGAGCAATTTCTGTAGATGTCCAAAGGCTACGGGCTAAAATCAGTCGTTCTGGGGCATTTTCACGCACCGATCTCAGAATATTAACATCATTGGTGCCAATTTCTAAACCAACTTGTTCGGATGTTCCCCACTTTTGTGCTTCCTTTACTAATTCTAAATAAAGCGGAGAAGTTGCATTGGGATAATCTTGGATAATAGAAGCAGTGGGGTTAGAGGTACGACAGGTAACGAAAATCGTTTTATCAGGATGTAAGAGAAAAGGTGCAGCTTGATCTTGCCCAGAAATGGGATTAATTGTAATCGCATCAATTCCCCATTTTTCAAAAATAGTTTCTGCAAGAAACGTGCTGGTATTTAAATCGCCATGTTTGGCATCGAGAATGACTGGAATTGAAGAGGGAATTAATGGTAAAATATTTTCTAGCAGTTCCATTCCGGCTGACCCCATTGCTTGGTAAAAACCTAACGTTGGCTTATAAGCACAAACTTTATCCTGTGTTTTTTCAATAATAAATTGTAACCAATTCCCGGGATTTTGTCCTTGAGGAATCATTTCTGGGTTCGGATCAAGCCCCAAGATTAGCAATGTATTGTTTTGCGCGATCGCGTGTTCTATTTTATTAACAAAATTCATAATTGAAATTTATTTAGATTAATCCGTTTCTTGATAAAATATTATTATATGATTTAGATTTTTATTATTTTGAGTGATATAAAAAACTTGGACAAGTAAATGACTATTAGTTAGCGATTGCTTGCTGAATCTTCAGTTGCCAATTGTTTATAACGACCGATTTACAGTAGGATAGGAAGAGGTCTGATTGATCGCTAATTCTAGTTTTTCTCTAGACCACTCAGACGAGTTATAACATTGTTATTTTTATTCAAAAAAATCATGCGTGTCGAAGCCTGTTGTCAAAGTTTGCTTAAAGAAATCCTACCACACGTTGACTCTCGTCGAAAAGGAGTCTGTCTAGATGTTGGGGTAGGAAACTTTGCATTTTATTGTAATTTATTTTCTCAGTTAGGTTTTTCAACGATTGCTATTGAACCTTCTCCTAATAAAAAACTACGGCGTATTTGCCAACAAAATTCTATTCAGCTATTAGAATATTGTTTATCTAATAAAAATGGAATGCAGACTCTACACTTAGGAAGATTTGCGTATTTAAGCAATCGAAATTTTAATTCTCTCGAATCAGAATGGTTTGCATCTTCTCGAAAAACAAAATTAGTTTCTACGATTGATTTATCAGCATTAATAAAACTAACTGGCATAGAAGAAATTACTTGCTTGAAACTAGATATTGAAGGTTGGGAAGTGGTTGTGATGAAACAACTCAAAGCACTCTCTCCCTCGCAATTACCGAAGATAGTTATGTTTGAATATGGAGGAGGAGGCCGTCGCTATCATGGACAAAAAGGTTGGTCACCTAAATTTCTCAACGGAACAATGAAGTGCTTAGAAACATTAAAAAAGTGTGGATATGGGTTTAGCATCATGATTGATTATGCTCCTAATGCAAGACCAAAAATTTTTGATTTACAGTCTCTCACTTTAGATCCTGATACCTTATTTATTCCCAATGCTGTTTATGGAAATATTATTAGTTTTCGTGGCTTTGCTTATTCCGAAAGTGCAATCACTAAAATTACGAATCCTTATAACGGTAAATGGCTAAACTGGCTAATAGAAAGATTTATTACGAATTAAAATTCTAGTTTTATCAGGATTTAAGTATCAAGTTCTAGAAGTAAAACACAGAATTTTTAATTAACAATAATTTTGCCTCGGTACATTTTCATCCCGCAAGTAAACTCATAGTCTCCTGGTGTTTTGGGTGTAAATTCGACACTGGTAATCTGATTTAAAGCTAAATTTACAGAACGATTAAAATCAGGAATTAGAACTTGCTCTAAACAACTGCTTGGATCACGACGTAGGAAATTAAGTCGGACTGGTTTGCCGGCACTCACCATAATTTCTGTGGGGTCGTAGCCACCATCAACCGTAATTGTTACCTCTTGAGTATCGTCTTTTTCTTCCGCTTTTTTCGCTGTTTTTTCACTGAATAAAAACCACCAAAGTTCTAAACCAATCAACCCAATACCACCGGCAGACACTAAAAGTTTGATAGCCAAGGGTTGTTGAATTTGCTGAAAACCTCGATTCGATTTGGTTTCTGCTGCTGTTACTGGAAAAATCGTCATTAAGCTCAGAACTATTCCAGTTAAACTAGACAATAAAATCTGTTTTTTTCTAATATGAAACATAATTTCTCTAGGTTCTTATTCCACTTCAAAATTCCGCAACCGTAAAGCATTGGTTAAAACAGAAACGGAACTAAATGCCATCGCTGCACCCGCAATAATCGGGTTGAGTAACCAACCGAAAAGGGGGTATAAAATACCTGCAGCAATGGGAATTCCTGCCACATTATAAATAAAAGCGAAAAAGAGGTTTTGGCGAATATTATTCATGGTGGCGCGACTGAGTTGAATCGCCGTCACAATTCCAGCTAAATCCCCAGAAATCAGCGTAATATCAGAAGTAGTAATAGCAATATCGGTTCCGGTGCCAATGGCAAGTCCGATGTCGGCTTGGGCGAGGGCAGGGGCATCATTAATGCCATCCCCAACCATGGCCACGGTTTTGCCTTCCTGTTGTAAGCTGACAATATGGTCTGCTTTTTGCTCCGGACGCACTTGGGACATGACCCGGGGAATGCCAACCTGTTGCGCGATCGCGCTGGCAGTTTTCTCATTATCGCCGGTAATCATCACCACTTCTAAGCCTAATTTGCGTAGTGCTTTCACAGCATCAGCGGAAGAAGGCTTGAGGGTATCGGCTAAACCAATCATTCCTTCTAAGGTGTCATCCACAGCAACCCAAATCACGGTTTTGCCATCGGCTTCCCATTGACTGGCTTTTTCTGCAAACTGATCGGTCTCGATCCCTAGTTCATTCAACCAGCGTGCTGTACCAATGCGGACTTGCCGATCAGAAACCATTGCTTCGACGCCGCTTCCACTTATGGCATTAAACTCTTGGACGGTTCCTTTAAGATCAACCCCTTGCGACTTGGCATAATCGACGACTGCTTCGGCGAGGGGATGTTCCGACTGTTGTTCCACCAAGCCCACTAGGCGCAATAACTTTAACTCATTTTGATCGGCTGTCCCAAAGGTGGTGACAAAATCGGTAACACTGGGTTTGCCTTTGGTTAGGGTTCCGGTTTTATCTAAGACAATTGTATTAAGCTTGTGGGCAGTTTCGAGACTTTCAGCACTTTTAATCAAGATGCCATTTTCTGCCCCCTTACCGGTTCCTACCATGACGGATGTGGGCGTTGCTAAACCTAACGCACAAGGACAAGCAATAATCAACACTGCCACCATATTAATTAAAGCCAGGGTGGGATTGCCCATGATATTGAACCAGAGAAGGAAAGTGAGTAGCGCGATCGCGATAACAACCGGAACAAACCAACCCGTCACCTGATCCGCTAATTTCTGAATCGGGGCTTTTGAACCTTGCGCCTGTTGTACCAGTTGGACAATCTGCGAGAGTACCGTATCTTTTCCCACACGAGTCGCACGAAACTGAAAACTTCCCGTTTTATTCAGCGTTGATCCCACCACTTCATCACCCGCAGACTTTTGCACTGGGATACTTTCTCCTGTCACCATACTTTCATCAATCGTTGAAGTCCCTTCAATCACTTCCCCATCCACTGGAATTTTTTTCCCTGGACGGACCACGACAATATCCCCCACTTGCACCTCTTGAATGGGAATATCTTTCGTTTCTCCATCACGAATCACCCGGGCGGATCGCGCTTGTAAACCAATTAACTTGCGAATGGCAGCTGAGGTTTCCCCACGCGCCCGATTTTCCATGAAACGCCCTACTAGAATCAGCGTAATAATCACCGCCGCACTTTCGTAATAGACTTGTGGCGTTAACCCTTGCTGAATCAGAAAATCATCAAATAGCGTCGCAAACAGGGAGTAAAAATAAGCAGCACTGGTTCCTAAAACAATTAAGGTGTCCATGGTTGCAGCGCGATGGCGAAAGGCTTTCCAAGCATTACGATAAAATTGATAGCCACACCAAAACTGAACCGGCGTTGTCAAAATAAATTGAAACCAATAATTATGCAGCCAAGCGGGAATGAAGGGAATATCTAAACCCGTCATCATCGGGAGAGAACCCACAATGAGAATAATTGAGATGACGCTACCCACAATCATTTTACGAATTAAATCTTTGGATTCCGCTTCCCGCGCCACAATTTCCGCATCGCCTCTTCCCGTCATCATCTCTTCTTGAGAATAACGAGAAGCCCCATAGCCCGCATCTTCCACCGCACGGGTAATGGTTTCAACACTGGTCTGTTGCGGATTAAAATGAACCGTTGCTTGTTCGGCTGCAAAATTAACCTTGCATTCTTCGACCCCTGAAACATGACTTATCGCTTTTTGAATCGCATTCGCACAACCCGCGCAACTCATCCCTTCTAGTTTAAGCGTGGTTTTTTCGGTTTCTAACTGATTTGTGGTCATAACATCATTCCCGTCAGCGCTAGTTCTATCTTAAAGTCTCCAGTGGGCTGGAGAGTCAAATTAATTCTTAGGGTTCCTCGTTGTCTAAAATTTTTTCTAACTGAGGACGTAATTGCACTAAATCATAATTGATTGTATCCCAGACAATTTCATAACTTACTCTAAAATACTCATGTACTACTCGATTACGAAGATCATTCATCTCTCGCCAAGGGACTTCTGAATAACGATTTTTGATTTCTTCAGGAATGCTTCTCGTTGCTTCGCCAATAATTGTCAAATTATATAAAATTGCCTCAATCATCATCGGATTATTTTTGAATTCCTCAAACGTTAATCCCTGCGTGTAGTCTTTAATTTTTAGAATAGAATTTTGAATATCCTTGATTTTATGTTTCCATGAATTATCCTTTTCAGAAAACATGAATCAAATCCTTAATCATGGTTTGACGACAATATTCTCGTAAAGCCTCTTTTGTTCCTAAATCGACAGAGCAACCTAAACAATCTTCTAGATAATGTTCTATTTTTGAAACTTTAAAGAAACCAGCTGGTCTTTCTAAGTCAACTAATACGTCCACATCACTATTTTGATGAGCTTCATTACGAGCAACAGACCCAAATAATGAAAGAGATTTTACGCCTAATTTTTTTAGTTCTTCTTGGTGCGCTTGTATTTTTAAGATGATATCGTTCCGTTGCATCATGATAATTGGGAGAAGAAAATTAATTTTTTATCTTATCCATTCATTACAATAATCCCCATCATTCCTAACTCTTCATGGTCTAAAATATGGCAATGATAAACGGTTTCCCCGGCAAAATCTTGAAATGGAATCCGAATGCGAACGCTTTCTCCCCTGGGGACTAAAACCGTATCTTTCCAGGTTCGTTGTGTCACCGCTTTCCCATTGCGACTGATGACTTGAAACCGATTGGTATGTAAATGAAACGGATGATCCATTACCCCGGTATTGATAATTTCCCAGTCTTCCACTGTATCTAAAGCAACCCGAGTATCAACCCGTTGGGAGTCAAACGCTTGTCCGTTAATCAAAAACTGCATTCCTCTTCCCGGAAACATCCCATGATTCAAGGTGAACTGACGGACGGTTTGCGGTTCCGGTAAAGGTTCTACAGAAACTAACTGTTGCGGGAGGGGTAAGGTTTCGGTTTGACCGGAATAGTTTAAGGTCGCGAGAGTTTGCGGAGTATCTCTTTGATTCCGTCGTCTACCCATCATGCCGCGACCCATCATCCCACCGCCCATCATTCCCATTCCTCCTCGTTGATAAGGTAAATTGAGTAGTCGATATTGTCCGGGTTCAGCATTCCCTTGCACTAAAACGTCTGCCCGTTCTCCCGGGGAGAGTAACAGTTCTGACAATTGAATGGGAGAAGTTGTGGGACCACTATCGGTTGCAATCAGATAAAGGGGATGTCCTTCTAACTGGAGTCGATAAAAGCGAGAGGTAGAGGCATTAACGAACCGTAAGCGTAATAACCCACCACTCGGAATTGAAAACTGAGGATTCACTTCTCCATTTACTGTTAAGATTGGACCTTCACGTCCCATCATTTGCATCCCGTGGAAGGGTTGAGATTGTCCTCTCGCTGCAGTTAGGTCAAAATCTTTGAGAAAGACAAATTCCTCTTTCGCTTGTTGAATTTCTGGAATGTCATCCAATGTACCGCGAACGACAAAAATGCCACCTAAGCCACCAAATACCTGCTGTGCCACATAGCCGTGTAAGTGAGGGTGATAATAACCAGTTGTGCTGTAATGATTGTCTGGAATGGTAAATTCATAGGTGTAGGTTTCCCCAGGAGAGAGTTCTAAAAAGATGTTATCCGCTGACCCTTTTGGAGAAATGTGCAACCCATGATAATGAAGATTGGTCGGTGCTGATAAACTGTTTTTGGCGTGAATCCGAACGCGATCGCCCGGATACGCTTCTAAGCGAGGTCCTGGAATTTGCTGGTTATAACTGAGTAAGTTTCCTTGTTTCCCTGCAAAGGAAGAGACATGAGATTCGATATCAAGATTGACTTCTAAAAGTCCCTCTTGACTTTTAAAAACAGCGGCAGAAGCGGACGCATCTTTCCCTCGCGTCTGGGAACTCGCACATTGACTGAGTAAGATGCCTCCTAGGGTGCTACCACTCAGGATTAAAAACTGTCGGCGTTGCATGGTTTGTTAACTTTCCCCAACGAGAGTTTAGCGGTCAACTCCTCCTTCCCTGCCGCATTCCGCAGTTTAGGGAAGCATCATTTCTAACTCCCTTCTAGTTTAAAGTCTCCAGTCTAGGGGAGAGTCAAATCCTTTTGAATTAATCGGTAAATTGAGATAATTTTCTATCTTGGTTAAGCTGTACGTTTAACAATTAATAGCCTAAATGCTTCATTGCCTTTTCCGTCACCATTCTACCTCGCGGAGTACGCTGCAAAAAGCCAATCTGTAACAAATAAGGCTCATAAACATCTTCAATTGTCAGTCGATCTTCTCCGGTGGCAGCCGCGATCGCGTCGAGTCCAACGGGTCCACCATGAAACTGCTCGATCATGGTATTGAGAAGCAAGCGGTCTGTCCAATCTAAGCCCATTTGATCCACTTGAAATAATTCTAGGGCTTCTGCGGCAACACTTTGACTAATTGCGCCGAGTTCTTTCACTTGCGCGTAATCTCGCACTCGTTTGAGGAGGCGATTGGCAATGCGAGGGGTGCCGCGCGATCGCGCAGCAATTTCTTGTGCCCCTGCTAAAATCACTTCAGTTTCTAAAACCTGTGCTGTGCGAGTCACAATCTCGGTTAATTCATCCACTTCATAAAACTGTAACCGCTGCACCATCCCAAAGCGATCACGTAAGGGAGAGGTTAAAGATCCGACGCGAGTGGTCGCTCCGACTAAGGTAAATGGTGACAGCGGAATACTGCGTGTTTTTGCGCTTTGTCCTTTTCCTACCGTAATGTCAAGCCGTCCATCTTCCATCGCGGGATACAATAATTCTTCTGTAATCCGATTCAAACGATGAATTTCATCAATAAACAAAACATCCCCCGGATTTAAATTGACAAGCAAGCCGGTAATATCTCGTGGTCGTTCTAAGGCTGGGGCAGCAGTAATTTTACAAGCGACATTCATTTCTGTTGCTAAAATGAGGGAGATGGTGGTTTTCCCTAAACCGGGCGGTCCATACAGCAGCAGATGATCCATTGCTTCGCCGCGTTGTTTAGCTGCCTGAATCGCGATGGTGAGGACTGCTTTTAAGTCTTTTTGTCCGATATAATCAGCAAGGCGTTGGGGACGAAGAGAATCTTCGTTACTACTCGTTTCCTCTGCGGTGGGATGACTCTGTAATAACTCATTGCGTGGCTTCCGTTCTGGGGAAGAGGACTGAGTTGGTTTTCCTTGTTCAGAGGAGCGTTTAATCGCCATAATGATTGAACAATAATTGAGAAAGGACTGTAATGGTTTTAGCTAAACGCATTTTACCTTGTCTGGATGTGAACGCCGGGCGCGTTGTGAAAGGGGTGAATTTTGTCAATTTACAAGATGCCGGCGATCCGGTGGAACTTGCCCAGAGATATGATGCAGCCGGTGCAGATGAATTAGTTTTTTTGGATATTACCGCAACCCATGAGGAACGGGATACGATTCTCGAGGTTGTGCAGCGCACCGCAGAACAAGTGTTTATTCCCCTTACAGTTGGCGGTGGGATTCAATCCTTAGAACATATTAAAAATTTGTTAAGAGCCGGTGCCGATAAGGTCAGTATTAATTCCGGTGCCGTCCGGAATCCTAATTTGATTAATCAAGCCAGCGATCGCGTCGGGAAACAATCGATTGTGGTCGCCATTGATGCCCGTCGTCGTCAAGATCCAAACAATCCGGGTTGGGATGTTTATGTCCGCGGGGGACGTGAAAATACGGGTCTGGACGCGATCATGTGGGCCAAAGAAATGGAACAACGGGGGGCAGGAGAATTATTAGTAACGAGTATGGATGCCGATGGCACACAAGCGGGATACGATTTAGAACTCACTCGTCGCATCAGTGAAACCGTGACGATTCCCGTGGTTGCCTCTGGGGGAGCGGGAAATGTTCATCACATCTGTGAAGCTTTCACAGAGGGGAAAGCAGAGGCAGCGCTCCTTGCATCCTTACTCCATTATGGGCAATTGACCGTGACTGAGATTAAAGAATACATGAAACAACAAGCGGTTCCTGTTCGCATAAATTAACATTATTCAATATAAAGTTACACACTAGAGGGCAAAACTGGGAATTTATGTATTAAGATAGAGATAAATTGTTACATTTTATTAAATATGTTGTTGTTTATTTTCATTTTTGATGTTGCTCTCGTGGCTTGGTCACTGCACTTGATGCAATCAGCTTTTCAATATCAAGAATTTTCATTAATGCTTGCTGGCGCACTAGTGGCTATTTCAGCCGCTGCGATCATGGTTTCTTATTTTATGATGGGAAGTTGTTTAGGTTATCTCAGTTAATTTCCTTCTTTGTGCTCAACCCACCCTTGACAAAGTTGATCGCGCAGGGCATGATGTATAGATGCACTCGGGGCTATAGCTCAGCTGGTAGAGCACCTCAATGGCATTGAGGGGGTCAGCGGTTCGAGTCCGCTTAGCTCCATGATTAGAAATACTCGTAAAATTAGGCAGGTTTATTGTTGGAAGAAGAAATTGGCCACAGTGGCCAACTTTACCTTCCAAGTTTTTGATCTTCGTTCCGTACTCTGATCAAGGATAGCTATTGACAAATAGGCGATTCTATAGTAAAAAAGATAAATTCAAGTCTGACTTTACTAGTTTGGTAAAGCAATGTATGGAAACGAGTGGCCTCTGTCTGTGTTAATTATTTAGCTTCGCCTAGTAGACTGGGCGCGACCTCTCGAAAGTCGGCAATTTTAATACTTTACCAACTTCAAATTACAATTACTCAAAAGCTCAAACGATAAATGAAGCCGTTCTATGGCCTCTTTTTGATCTTGGGTAGGTTACGTGCTAGTTCCAAATCCTTACGTCCTAACTCGTTTAGTTCTTGGTGATGATCCCGAAAAGCACAGGATTGTGGAGTACACTCCCTTGCCCCAGAAATCTCCTCCCAACCATTAGGTAGCAGAATACCAGATTGCCCTGTCATTGGGTAACCATCAATAACAACACGACCTGCGATCGCTGATCAATCTAACCATCGGTACAAAGTTTTACTTGAACTTAAAGAAGAGTATCATTTGAAATAACACTATTTTGAGCATTACATAAAGTAGCTCTAACCTTTTTATAACGTAAATAGCCAGGGTGATCGATAAATTGAGCGACCAGCTTTTCAGAGGGATAGTATCCTTCTTGAGAGTTCATTGCCACCGATTTGCTCCCTATGCTCCCGAAGAAAATCCCATTGAAAATATTTGGTCACAGGCGAAAAACTTTTTAAGAAGATTTCATCATTTTTGTAAATCTTTTCCGATCACTAAAAAAATATTTGAGTTATTTATTGATTATCAACTCTTCACGATACCAGACTTAGATCATTACGAGGCTTTCTCTCATCTTTTTTAGGATTGCTATAATAAGAAAGCGACTAGTGAGTTAGGTTTCGTACGAGTCGATGACGAACTAGAGTTTCCATTAATTCCACTTCCTAATAAGAAAGCGACCCCCTTAATTTTAGCCCCCATCATGACTGAATCTCAACGGTAATTTCCGAGGGGGTCGATAACCGGATTGATTCACGACCCCATCAGACACCTTCAAATCCCTGAAACACCCTCAGAGCAGAGAACCGAGCGGGTCAACAGCCGCATCAGCATCACAGCCATTTCCTCACCCCCTAACAAAATTTGAAAATGGTTCTCAAATTTAGATAATCGTTGAACCCGGCGGTTGAGAAAGGGGAACCCCTCCCCAAATTTCAACTTGGGACAAAGTATGACCGGACAAAGGATAAAAGCGGACACTATCTTCCTCTAACTTCACTCGTTTGTGCAGTCGCTGCTTCAGTTCTTCATACTTTCTCTTGTTGAGCAAACATTCAAAAACCGATAGCTGTACGCGCTGACCATAACCCTCTAACAAATCAGCAATCTTTTTACGTCGTTTATTACAAGGAATATCATACGTGATGACGTACAACTGCATGAGTTACTGCATCTGGTAAGGGGTGTAAAACTGAATCGGATGATAAATAGGGCTTGCTGAAAAAGTGCGCGATCGATGCGAACCATCAATAGGTAAACCATC
>CAZAYV010000023.1:0-33730 GCA_964489465.1 uncultured Dactylococcopsis sp.
TTATTAATTAGACCGCAGTTACAGTACAACATTCCAAATAAAGTTAAGAATATCGCAGAATTACAGATCAATGTCAATTTGATTTTGTGCCTAATCGCTCCTCTCCTTTGCTCAATCAACTTCCTGAATCGTGAACTACCATGAGAAATAGTGAGTCAAAAGGAGAAAAGCGAACTGATGACAGCAGCAGTTGAGCAACTGATCACCCCAGAGATTAATCGACCCGCCCGCTATTTAGGGAATGAACAAGGCACGGAACACAAGCGTTGGGATAGCGCATAAGATTAAGATATTAGCATGAGGATAATATTGAGTTGTTCAACCCCACTGGACTGGCTTTACAATTGGCACAAAGCCTTAACTTAAATTATTAAGATATGTCTCAGGCTCTGGTTGATATTGGTAGCTTAATTACTACCTCCCCTGATCTTCAAAGCGGTCGCCCAATTATAGCAGGGACTGGAACATCTGTTCGGCGAATTGTTACCCTCTATAAGCAAGGTTATAGTGCTGATGAAATTGTGGCAGATAAGCCTTATTTAAACCTAGCCCAAGTCCACGCAGCACTAGCTTACTATTATGCCAATCAGCAAATCATAGACCAAGATTTAGATGCAGAGGCAACCGAGTACGAAAGATTAGCCTCTCAATTATCCTAAGTTTTATTGTGTCTGCTATTCGTTTCTATTTGGATGAAGATGCTACCAGTAAGCGCATTTTGCAAGCACTCAGGAATCGTGGTGCAGATTTGCTTTCAGCTTCTGAAGTGGGTATGCTGGCGCAATCAGATGAGCAACAATTAGTGTGGGCGTTGGAACATCAACGGGTTATTTATACGTTTAATGTCAGAGATTTTTATCGGATTCATTCCGACTGGTTACAAAGCGGAAAGTCTCACGCTGGAATTATTTTTGGCAAGCAAGAACACTCTATAGGCGACCAGATGAGAGGGCTATTAAGATTGGCTTCAATCAAATCTACTGAAGAAATGATCAATAATGTAGAGTTTTTGGGGAGATGGCTATAAGGATGATATTTCTGATATTGCATGGCTTATGGGATGCGTCAGGCTAACGAATCGTGAACTACCATGAGAAATAGTGAGTCAAAAGGAGAAAAGGACAGCCGATGACAGCAGCAGTTGAGCAACTAATCACCCCAGAGATTAATCGACCTGCCCGCTATTTAGGGAATGAACAAGGCACAAAACACAAGCCTTGGGATAGGGCAACGGTGCGCTGGGTGTTGACTTATCCGGAAATCTACGAGGTCGGCGCATCGAATTTGGGTCATGTGATTTTATACAATATTCTCAATGCTCAACCGCGACAACTCTGCGATCGCGCTTATCTCCCGGCACCCGATCTCGCCTCCAAACTGCGGGAAACCAATACTCCTTTATTTGCCCTGGAAAATCGTCGGTCAGTTAGTGACTTCGATATTTTAGGCTTTAGTCTCAGCTATGAACTCGGGGCAACCAATATCCTCGAAATGCTTGATCTTGCTGGGATTCCCCTCACGTGGCAAGAACGGGAAAATGGCGATTATCCCCTCATTTTCGCAGGTGGACAAACAGCAACCTCGAACCCTGAACCCTACGCCGACTTCTTTGATTTTATTGCCCTCGGGGATGGCGAAGAACTCCTCCCTGAAATCGGACTAATTATTGAAGAAGGGAAAAAAGAAGGACTGAGTAAACAAGAATTACTCCTCGATTTGGCGCAAGTGCCTGGGGTTTATGTTCCCCGTTTCTACGACATGAACGACGATGGATCAGTGCATCCCAACCGTGATGATGTTCCAGAGAAAATTATCCGGCGGGTAGCGAAACCGATGCCATCTTATTCCATTGGCTTAGTACCTTATGTGGAAACTGTTCATGATCGCCTCAGTGTTGAGATTAGACGCGGTTGCACTCGGGGCTGTCGTTTCTGTCAACCGGGAATGTTGACTCGTCCGGCGCATGATGTGGAACCGGAACAGGTGGTGGAAACCATTGAGAAAGGTATCCGCGAAACAGGGTACAATGAATTTTCTTTACTTTCTCTCAGTTGTTCCGACTATCTTTCTCTTCCAGCAGTGGGAATGGAAGTGAAAAACCGTCTCCAAGATGAAAATATTTCCCTTTCGCTTCCTAGTCAACGGGTGGATCGGTTTGATGAAAATATCGCCAATATTATCGGCGGAAACCGCAAAAGTGGTTTAACGTTCGCACCAGAAGCCGGAACGCAACGGATGCGAGATGTGATTAATAAAGGGTTAACCAATGAAGAACTCTTGCGCGGGGTGAAAACTGCCTTTGAACAAGGTTGGGATAAGGTGAAACTTTATTTCATGATTGGTTTACCCGGTGAAACGGATGCCGATGTCATTGGTATTGCGGAAACCATCCGTTGGCTGCGTCAAGAATGTCGGCTGAAAGGACGCAAACGCCTTGACTTTAATGTCACCATCTCCAACTTTACCCCGAAACCGCACACGCCGTTCCAGTGGCATTCTGTATCAACCTCTGAGTTTATCCGGAAACAAGATTTACTGCGAGAGGAGTTTCGCCGGATGAAAGGGGTGAAAGTGAATTTTACCGACGTTCGCATCTCCGCCATGGAAGATTTTGTTGGACGCGGCGATCGCCGCTTGGTTCCTGTGGTGCGTCGCGCTTGGGAACTCGGCGCTGGTATGGATGCTTGGTGGGAAAGTTTAGAAAAAGCCTATAATGCTTGGGAAACTGCCATTGCTGATGCCGGTTTAGACTGGAAATATCGCCAAGTGGAGAATGGCGAATGGGATTGGGAAACCATGGCGAGTGGGACGCAAAATGACCGCTTAGACGCGCCTCTGCCTTGGGATCATATGGATACGGGAATTGATAAAAACTGGCTGAAAGAGGACTTAAAACGCGCCTTAGAAGCAGCCACGGTTCCCGATTGTTCCTATGCCGGTTGCTCTCATTGTGGGGTCTGCGGGATTGATTTTGGTCATAATATTGTCGTGGAACCGCCAGAAATTCCGACATTTGAAGGACATTTCCAACCGGATCAAACCCGAGAACAACGGGTTCGGGTGCGCTTTAGTAAGGAAGGAGAAATGCGCCTCGTCAGTCATTTAGATTTGGTGCGTCTCTTTGATCGCGCTGTGCGACGGGCAAAACTGCCTATTTCTTTCACAGGCGGTTATCATCCCGGACCTCGGATTAGTATTGCTAATGCCCTTTCTTTAGGGATGAGTAGTAGTGGCGAAATCGTGGATTTTGACCTGAAAGAAACCTATGATTTAGACGCATTTGAGAAACAACTTTCCGAACAACTTCCCACTGGCATTCATATCGAGTCGGTAGAATCGGTCAGCCTGAAAAATTCGGCAACCAGCTTGTTAGAAAAAGCGGAATATTTCGTCACCGTAGAAGCGCAAACGCCTGTTTCTGAAACGCAATGGCAAGAGGCTTTACAAGCTGTATTTAACCGCGAGGAAATCTTGTGGGAAAAAACGACTAAATCGGGGAAACAGAAAACTTTAAATCTGCGCGATCGCGCGTTTGATTTCTCTTTCGTGGAACAACTGGATGAACGCACTGCAAAACTGTGTTATCTGGGAAGTTGTCGTAATGATGGAACCCTCCTTAATCCCGAACACTTTGTCTATATGCTGGAACAAGTCACGGAGATGGACTTACAGTTAAATCACGCCCATCGTCAGCAGTTAATCTTGCAAGACTCATAACTTGAGTCAGTGGGGTGTATAAAAAATTGCACCCTACTTCTTGCTTTTTTGCTATCCAGTCAGTGGCTTATTGATTGAGTTGCGCGTGCGATCGCGCTTTATCCTAAAATTAAGGGTAACGTTAGATTAAGATACTCACCATGTTAACCACAACGACAGACAGCCTCCAAGGAAAAACGATTGAAGAATATTTAGACGTTGTCACAGCAGAAGTGGTCTATGGTAGCAACGCTTTAAGAGACTTTTTTGCGGGCTTCCGTGATTTTTTTGGTGGACGCACCGGAAGTTATGAAAAACTTTTTACCAAAGGACAGAGAAAAGCGGTAGACGAACTAGCAGAAAGAGCAGAAAAATTGGGTGCAGATGCCGTCATTGGCATTAAAGTTGATACCGGAACGATTAATATCGATGAAGAAGGCGCCTTGTTAGTGATTACGGCTACAGGGACTGCCGTCAAGCTAGGTTAATCGTTTTATAACGAATCACTCTCTCAAAGCCAGTAAACGGTCAAACCCGAGGTTGCTGATGATGCACTTCCACAATGGTGTGGACATTGCCCCGTGGCGAAAAATCACCGGTTACTGTCGCCTCCAAAGGATTACAAGCTGCGACAAAATCATCCAAGATTTGGTTAACTGCTTCTTCGTGAGAAATGTAGCGATCGCGATAGCTATTAATATAAAGTTTAATCGCCTTCAACTCAACCACTGACTGGTCTGGCATATAGCTAATATTAATCGTGGCAAAATCAGGATAGCCAGAGAAAGGACACTTACAGGTAAACTCAGGAAGGCTAACATTAACCTTATAGCGTCGTCCAGGACGAGGATTAGGAAACGTAATCAACTCTCCTTCCGCAATTGCTCGTTCCCCATATTTCATTTCAGGAGTATTCGTTGAGTTTTCTGCCATATTCGTTACATTGATCTTAATTAACTGTAACACTTGCCAAGCCCATGAATCAACGAAAATCTTGGGACATCACTCGTTTCATCAAAACCTTAACCTACTTTGATGTTCTTCCCCTTCTTAGCCGCTTTCCCGGAGTTAAGCAAATGATCTTAGGAAATCAATCTACTTCTGAACCCACTGTTACTCCCCAAACTGGGACTATTCTGGTTGCTGGTGCAACCGGAGGGGTGGGGAAGCGGGTTGTGAAACAACTCCAACAACAAAACTATCCGGTTCGTGCTTTAGTCCGCAGTATCGAACGAGCCCATTCCATTTTAGGAGATGACCTTGAATTTTACGAAGGAGATATCACCATTCCTGAAAGCCTGAAACCAGAACTGATGGCAAATGTCACTGCTGTTATTTGTTGCACAGGAACGCGCATTCAACCGGTTGAAGGAGACACTCCCAACCGCGACAAATACTATCAAGGCGTCAAGTTTTACGAACCGGAAGTTGCCGAATCAACACCAGAAGCAGTCGAATATAAGGGAATTAAGACGCTTGTCCAACTGGCTGCAGAATCGATTACAGATAACACTGACCTCCCCATTTTCGATTTCAGCAAGGCAACCCAAGAAGTTCAAAGCATCTGGGGTGCTTTAGATGATGTTGTTATGGGAGGTGTCAGTGCGAGTGGGCTTTTCTTAGAAAACAATAAAGCTGTTTTTGCCGGAACGGTTTCCACTGAGAATAATGGTGGTTTTAGTTCAGTGCGAACCCGTAACTTTGAACCCAACCTCAATTTATCGGGATACGAAGGAATTTATTTACGCGTCAAAGGAGATGGCAACCGGTATAAATTCTTTCTCCGTTGTGATAACCGTTGGGATGGAATTGGTTATGCGTATTCTTTTGATACCCAAAAAGACACTTGGATCGATGTTTATGTTCCTTTTGCCGAATTAACCCCTGTCTTTCGGGCCAAAACCATGGATGATGCCCCCCCATTCAACTCAGCAGAAGTTGATTCCATGCAATTGATGTTAAGTAAATTTGAATATGACAAAGCACTCAATCCCTACTTTCAACCAGGGACTTTTCGTCTAGAAATTGAGCAAATTACTGCTTATGGTGGAAAGGCAACACCGCAATGGATTATGATTAGTTCGGCTGGTGTCACTCGACCCGGACGCCCTGGTCTGGATCTCAGCCAGGAACCCCCAGCGGTGCAAATGAATGACCAGTTAGGGGGACTTTTAACCTGGAAGTTAGCAGGAGAAAATGCAATTCGAGAGAGTGGGTTACGTTATACTATTATTCGTCCTTGCGCCTTAACCGAAGAAACAGAACCCGAAACTTTGTACTTTGAACAAGGAGACAATTTAAAGGGTCAAGTCAGTCGAGAAACAATTGCGCATTTATGTGTCGAATTCCTAAAGGCACCCCAAGCGATTAATAAAACGTTTGAAGTATCAAGAACTTCCGCCGCTGATTCTTCAGAAAATTGGCAAGAACAGCTCTCACAATTACAGCCAGATTCATAGGTTTAACTTTAAGTAGGGGAAATTATTTGCCCCTACTGGTTAATTGAAATTCGAGTTAGAGGAAGCTCTTTTTGAGGCATTTCTAAAACTTGTGCCTGGTATTGTTTCAAGAGGGCAGTTTCTAACTCAGGGGATAAATGAAAGAGAAAAATTGAATCAGATTTTTCCAAACCGTTAAGTTGTTCGGATTGAGTCACTAATTTGAACTGAGTTGCTGGTTTAACTAGATAGGCAAGAGAAATCACATTACCTAAATTGGTTTCTCGGTTATCACTAATCACCAAAGGGGTTTCCGTTTGATTAATCACTGCCGCCACTTGTGCATTTTGAAAGCTAACTCCTTTATTCCACCAAACATCTGCCTGAGAAACTTTCCAACAAGAAAATAAACCACACATTAAAAGAATGATGAGTAAACCTTGCCAAAGTTGTTTCCTGTTCCTAATTTGAACTGCAAATAAATACGCTACTAGGATTTGGGCTGCAATCAAACTAGGAACAAAATAGCGGGTTGAGATGGAGCGCTGTCCGCCGAAAATTAAATCAGGGAGAATTAGAAATAATGTCGGTATCAGAAATGAACAGAGGAGGAATAGCCAGATCGAACGATCAGTATCAGGGATTAAAACCATGAATCCATATCCGATCAAAAGTAAAATGAGTGGTGGAATCCAATAACTGTAAGGATGATTAATATCAAATCCTAAATCCAGGAAGAGACTACTAAAATGTAACCCCCAGATCTTGACTAAAAAAGAATAACTAGGTTGGGCTTCTGTCCAAGCCGTTTTTGCTTTTAATTGTTCATAATTAGTAATTATTAAATTAAGCCAAGGTAAAAACGCGATCACGCTTCCTAACATTACCAGTAAATAACGGCGAATCGCTGGCGTATAAAAACGTTTTTCTCCTAGGAATAGATAAATGCCTTGACTCAAAATGACTAAAAGGGATAAAAAACTAGTATATAAATTGAGAATAGTCGCTATTGCATAAGTCCACCAGTAAGATTTCTTTTTGTTCTGAACAATTGCTTTCCAAAAACTCCAGTAAGACACCAGGGTAATTAATATCCATAAACTATACTCTCTTGCCTCTTGTGCATAAAGGACATGAAACGGGGAAACGGTTATTAAAAAAACTCCCACTGACCCAACCACGTTAGAGCCAAATAAAGCAGAGCACAAGAAATAAAAAATTGGAATACTGAACAGACTAAATATAATTGATAGACTACGAGCGATAGCAATTGAACTCCCGAACAAGTCTTGCCACAATCGCACTAAAACATAATAAAGAGGTGGATGCTCAGGATGAGTTTTAAGAGCCTCTAGAGTATCCTGAAAATTATTGTCTGGACTGATTTCTTGATATTGGAGTAAGTCCGAGCGGCTCAGAATTTCACCTGTAAATATCGTTTCAATGACCTCTTCTTTGGTATAACCAGCCGCCCGCAGAGATGTGAATACTTCATCATGCCAATAAATTTTTGTGTCTAAATTCACACAGCGAACCCAAACTCCGTAGCATAAAAAGAATAAATATAAGAAGAACATAATAATAAACTTAAAACGCATAGGTGATCTGTTTTGAGAGTAAGGGACACTACCTTGAATTGTAAACGGAGAAGCAATTGATAAAACAAATCCCAAGTCCAACTAGACACGCTAGCCTTAGGGCATTTACAGTCTAATTGATCTTAATTTTCAAGCATCCCCTTAAGCATCTTTAAAAAAACGATTTTAAAATAATAATATAATTCCTTATAAGTCTTGCTATGATGGAGAATTCCTTTCTGGGTTTCAGATAATCTCAGTGAGCGGCTCGTTTCAAGACCAACTGCTTTAGGGGATGAGCAAAGTAACTTTTTGAGTTTTGGTTGATCGATCGCTGCTGGTGTCGCACAGGGAATGAATGAGCCGGATCCTCGTAATCGTAAAAAAAACAAAAGTGATGGAAATTCGGCAAGGAATGCAACACGTTTTTTCCTCTCTGAGGATAAGTGATTTTGATTTAACAGCTCTGTTATTTTGGTCGCATTAATAATTGATCAACAAGGAGAATCACCTTTGTTCCAGTGTGCTATAGCAAAGGTAAAAATCTTATTTTGAGAAGAGAGGACTGATACCAAAGTAGCGAAAAAATATTTCTTTTCCTCTGATTTGGGCTGGTTAAACAAACTGGCTCAACTTATTTAGTAAAAGTTTGAGAAACAAGCAAAACTTAAATCCTTTATCTTTAAAAAGAGGTTAACTAAAGGTAAATATTACTTTAATTTTATGTTATTAATTTAATCTTTCTTGCCACAGAGGCTTCAGAGCTTTCATATCTTAATTAAGAGATAATCAAATAATAATCTTCTCTTAAATAAATAACCTTTTTTTAACCAAAAAATAGCCGATAAAAATGGTAGTTTTATGTTAAGTTGACTATGACGATTTAAGTGATTCAATTACCATTATTTGTGTTTACCTTAAGGTCACTTAAGTATAATTAAATAACTCAAAAAGAGGAGTGATTGATGTCAACAATTCACGAAATCCAAGGAGTTGGTCATCAGTCTCCATTTGTCGGTGAAGTTGTCACTGTAGAGGGTGTCATCGTAACAGCAGTGATCGATGATGGCTTTTACATACAAGATCACAGTGGCGATGGCGATCCGAGAACTTCCGACGGAATTTTTGTTTTTACAGATAGTCTTCCTACGGTTAGCGTAGGAGATAAAGTTAATGTGACTGGCGAAGTTAGTGAATTTCAGCCAGGAGGGGAAGAAAATCGTAATTTAACAACGACGCAATTTGCTTTTCCCGACAACATTGAAGTGGTGAGTGAAGGAAACCCACTTCCAAAACCTGCCATTATTGGTGAAGGCGGGCGCATTCCTCCCAGTGACAATATCGATGATGATGCCTTTGCTGAATTTAATCCTGAGCAAGCAGGTATCGACTTCTTTGAATCCCTAGAGGGAATGTTAGTCACTGCCCAGAATCCGGTTGCTATTGGTCCCACCAATCGTTTTGGAGAAATCTTCACAGTTGTCGATAATGGTGAAGCGGCAACGGGAATTAGCGATCGCGGTACGCTCAACATCAGCTCGGATGACTTTAACCCAGAACGAGTCCAGATTGATTACGACAGTGATCTTTTACCGGATTTTGACTTTCCTCAAGTCAACGTGGGGACACAACTCGAAGATGTCACCGGTGTTGTCGGCTATAGCTTTGGCAATTTTGAAATTCTGCCCACCCAAGCCTTTAGCGCCACGCCTTCCGAACTAGAACCGGAAACCCGCGCGATTGCGACAGGAGAAGAAAACTTAACCCTTGCTAGCTACAACGTCCTCAACCTCGATCCCAATGATAAAGATGGGGAAGATACCGATGTGGCGGATGGACGCTTTGAGCGCATTGCCGCACAAATTGTTAATAATCTCAATTCCCCTGATGTCATTGGGTTGCAAGAAATCCAGGACAATGACGGCGAAATGGTTAGCGACGTGAGTGCCGCTGATGTGACTCTACAAACCTTAGTTGACGCGATCGCGGTAGCCGGGGGTCCCACCTATGAATTCATCGACACTCCTGGCATTGTTCCCGCCTTTGAAAACGAAGCTGGGGAAATTGTCCGTCCCACAGGGGGCGCACCTGGGGGTAATATTCGCAATGCCTTCCTATTCAACCCGGAACGAGTCAATCTAGTGGAAGGATCAGTGGAACCCCTCACGGATCCGCAAGCGCAAGCAGAAAACCCGGATAATCCCTTTTTTGGCAGTCGTATTCCCTTGCGTGCGACGTTTGAATTGAATGGGGAAGAAGTGACGGTCATTAATAACCACTTTTCCTCAAAAGGCGGTAGCAGTGGCATTTTAGGTTTAGACCAACCCTTTGCAGAACTGCAAAACGGCGCAAAAAAAGGTCTGCCGCAAGAGGTTTTAGATAATCTCCCAGCAGCGGATCGTTTTGTTAATGGCAGTTATAACGAGCGAGCAGCCCAAGCCGAAGCCGTTAAAGCATACGTTGACAGTCTTGATGTTGACAATATTGTCGCGTTAGGCGACTTCAACGAATTTGAATTTGTTGACCCAATTCAGGAAACCCTCGGATCGAGCTTAAATAACTTAATCGAAACGATTCCCGAAAACGAGCGGTATAGCTTCATTTTCCAAGGCAACTCTCAAGTCCTCGATCACATTTTCGTTAGCGATAACTTAACCGAAACTGCTGAATTTGACATTGTTCACACCAATGCCGAATTTACGGACCCCACAAGCGATCACGAACCGCTTGTCGCCAGTGTAAACCTCTCTAGAGATAATGATATGGCAATTGAACTAAACCCGATTGGAACTTTTGAAACGGGAGTCTTTGACGAAGGGGCAGCAGAGATTGTTGCCTACGATGCACAAACACAACGCCTATTTGTTGTTAATTCCGATGCAACCACGATTGATGCTCTTGATCTGAACGATCCCACCAATCCCACTCGCATTTTTCAAATTGATGCCACTCAATTTGGCGATGGAGCAAACAGTGTTGCTGTCAAGAATGGCATTGTTGCAGTGGCGATTGAAGCCGAAGCGGTTGATGCGAATGGAAAAGTTGCTCTTTTTAATACTGATGGCAATCTTCAGCTTTTAGCAGAAGTAGGTGTTCTGCCGGACATGGTAACGTTTAGTCCGGATGGAACCAAAATCTTAGTTGCCAACGAAGGGGAACCTAATGATGATTATACTGTTGATCCTGAAGGCTCAGTGAGCATTATCGATATTTCAGCTGGGTTAGAAAACGCAACCGTTGATAATGCCAACTTTACTGCTTTTAATGCTCAAAAAGCAGCCCTGATTAATCGTGGGGTAAGGATTTTTGGACCCAATGCAACTGTTGCTCAGGATTTAGAACCGGAATATATTACCGTTACTCCTGATAATAATTATGCCTATGTCTCTCTGCAAGAAAATAATGCCTTCGCGGTTGTTGATCTACGAGAAACCATTCTGAATGAAGACGATGAGCTCGAAGTCAATCCTGATTTTGGAACAGTGGTTGATGTTTTGCCTCTAGGCTTTAAAGACCACAGTAAAGGCTTACCGACTCTTGAACAATTTGAACTGACTAATGAACTGCTCGCAGCCAATCCTCTATTAACCCCTGAAGGTGCCTCTGATGTTCCTCTCGGTGGACTATCGGGTTTATTTTTTGAGGGTATTGCAGACAACGGTAATTTAAAATTTATCACTCATCCTGATCGCGGTCCCGATTTAGGAAGCCGAGATACGGATGGCGATGGAGAAAATGATGTTCGGACATTTGAACTCCCCGATTTCCAGCCCACCCTTTATCGGTTTGAATTTAATCCAGAAACGGGAGAAATTATTTTCCCTGAGGATGAGAGTAGCACTATTCCATTAACTCGTGCCGATGGTACGCCTCTGACTGGACTCCCTAACTTAGAAGGGGATGACAGTGGTCGTCAAGGAGAAAATGCAGCCGGTGAGCTTCTTGACTTTGATCCCTTTGGGGCAGATATGGAAGGGGTTGTTGTTGCCCCGGATGGGACATTCTGGACAGTTGATGAATATCGTCCTTCCATTTACCACTTTGACCAACATGGAACGCTAATTAATCGCTTTGTCCCTAAAGGCACTGATCCGGATATTACTGATAATGTAACATTTGGTAGCGAAACGCTCCCTGAAGCCTACCTCAGCGCACGAGATGGTCGTGGCTTTGAAGCAGTTTCCTTAGATACAGAAGCAGGAATTCTTTATGCTTTCATCCAAACGCCACTGGGTAATGATGGTACGGGTGAATTTAATTCTGAGGTTTCTGCTGATTCTCAAGTCATTCGGATTTTAGGGATTGACCCTGCAACTGGACACCCTGTTGCCGAGTATGTCTATCTCCTCGAAAAACCAGCCTTTAGCGAAGGCAACATCGACAAAATTGGGGCAGCCACCTTTGCCGGTAATGGTAAATTCTTTGTGGTTGAACGTGATTCTGGGACAGAATCCACGAGTAACAAAGTCGTTTATGAAATTAACCTTTCTGGTGCGACTAACCTCCTCGGAGAAGATGCACCCAGCTTGCCTGACGATACAACCTTAGAACAGTTAACCCCTGATGAGCTAGTTGCAGAAGGCATCCGTCCCGTGAGCAAGGTGGAAGTCACCAACCTTCCTTCCTTGGGTTATCTTCCTAGCGACAAGCCCGAAGGAATTGCCCTCCTTGATGATGGTTCTTTAGCGGTTCTTAACGACAACGACTTTGAACCGGAAGAAAAAGATACCAGCCTCGGTATTATCTCCTTCGACAAGAGCAATCAACTTGATGCCAGTGATGAAGATGGCATTAACTTGCAAAATATTCCTTCCTTTAGAATGCTGCAGCCAGATGCCATTGCCAGCTTTGAAGGTGCAGAGGGACAAACCTTCATTATTACTGCTAACGAAGGAGATGCCCGAGAATATGAAGGTGATCCCGGCTTAATTGAAGAAGTGGGTCTTGATGACTTAGCGGTTAATGCGACTCCGATTACAGCAACATTAACTGGCGATCAAGAAGTTCCGTCTGTCCATACGGAAGCCACAGGAACGGCAACTATGAGCTTCAATCCCTCAGCAACCACCTTTGATTATGAGGTTAGTGTTGATGGTTTAGACTTTGGAGAATTCCTAGACGGAACACCTCAAACTCCTGACGATGAAGGCGATGATGTTACCCTCATGCACATTCATGCCGCTGCTCGTGGTGAGAATGGTCCAGTCATCTTTGGGGTTATTAGTCCTGACGATGATATCGACGATCGCGAATTTACCCTTAATGAGGATGGCTCTGTTACCATTACCGGCACTTGGGATAGTGACGATGGCGACACGGATCTAGAAGAGTTTGCGGATCAAGTCAGTGATGCCGGCTTTGAGCAAGAATTGGACTTCTACTGGAATATTCATACAGAAGAATTTCCGGCTGGCGAAATTCGTGGTCAGTTAGAGCGAGGGGTACAGCAAAGTTTCCTCGATCTCAATGATGATAATCACTCTGATGCCTTAACTGATGTGGTTAACGGTGATGAGACCTTAAATGACCTCTTAGCAGAGAACCGACTCGGAGAACTGGACTTCACCAACTCCACCGGCGATATTGATGGGGATGACTTAATCGAGCAGCTTCACAACTTTGGCGGTCGTTCCTTCTCTATCTTTGATCAATTCGGTAACTTGGTCTTCGATAGCGGCGATGAATTTGAACGCATTGTTGCCCAACAAATTCCCCGTGATTTCAATGCCAACAATGATGAAAATGGTTCCTTTGACTCCCGCAGCGATGCTAAAGGACCCGAACCGGAAGCCATTGACGTTGGCGTTGTTAATGGGACGACTTACGCCTTCATCGGTTTAGAGCGGGTCGGCGGCATCATGGTCTATGACCTCTCTAACCCCAGTAATCCGGAATTTGTCCAGTATGTCAATAATCGTACCTTCCGCGATGCTAATGGTAATCCGATTCCGGTGCAGTTAGATGATGACTCCGTTAATGCTGCTGTTGGTGATTTAGGACCCGAAGGCTTTAAGTTCATTTCTGCTGAAGAAAGTCCTAACGGTGAGGCTTTACTCGCAGTTGGCAACGAAGTCAGTGGCTCAACCACACTTTACAGCGTCGCTGACATGATTGAACCGCCTCAACCCACCAATGAAATTGAACTGTCTGTGGCGGGAACCTTTGAAACGGGGGTTTTTGATGAAGGCGCAGCGGAAATTGTTTCCTACGATGCGGGCACACAACGCTTATTTGTCATTAACTCTGATGCAGTAACGGTTGACATCCTTGATGTTAGCGATCCCACTAATCCCAATCGTATTAGTCAAATTGATGCCACTGCCTTTGGCGATAGCGCAAATAGTGTCGCCGTCCAAGATGGGATTGTTGCTGTTGCCATTGAAGCAAGCGAAATTGATGCCAACGGACAAGTCGTGTTCTTTGACACAGACGGCAATGAGCTTAGCAGCGTCCATGTCGGTATTATGCCTGATATGGTGACCTTTAGCCCTGATGGAACTAAAGTGTTAACTGCCAATGAAGCAGAACCGAACGAGGACTATACGATTGATCCAGAAGGCTCTGTTAGCATCATTGATATTTCCGGTGGGGTAGAAAATGCAACTGTAACCAATGCTGGCTTTACTGACTTTAATGACCAACAGGAGGCTTTAGAAGAAAGCGGCGTCCGTATCTTTGGACCGGATGCAACGGTTGCTCAGGATTTAGAGCCCGAATACATCACGGTTTCCCCTGATAGCAGCACCGCTTATGTCGCCCTTCAAGAAAATAATGCCTTCGCTGTTGTTGACTTGAATGCCGGTGAAGTAACCGAAATTTTACCCCTTGGTTTCAAAAATCATTCTCAAACCGGAAATAAACTTGATCCGAGTGCCAATGGTGAAATTAATATTCAGAATGTCCCAACCTTCGGGATGCTCCAACCCGACGCGATCGCGACATTTGAAACCAACGACGAAACCTACATCATTACCGCCAATGAAGGGGATTCTCGCGATTATGATAGCTTTAGCGAAGAAGCAACCATCGGTGATTTACAAGAAGAAGGCTTATTAGACCTCAATAATGATGGCGAAGCGGACGCATCCGATGATTTACCGTTTGCTGAGCTCAATACCTCTGATCAACTCGGCAATCTCCTGCTCACTAATTCTACGGGGGATGTTGATGACGACGGTTTGATTGAGCAACTCCACAGCTTTGGCGCTCGCTCTTTCTCTATCTTTAATGAAGCCGGTGAATTGGTCTTTGACAGCGGAGAAGACTTTGAACGTATTGTTGCTGAGCAAATCCCAGAAGGCTTTAATACCACCAATGACGAAAACGACTCCTTCGATGACCGCAGTTCAGATAAAGGACCAGAACCCGAAGCGGTTGCCACAGGCGAAATTGGCGGTACTCCCTACGCCTTCATTGGGTTAGAGCGCGTTGGCGGTCTCATGGTTTATAACGTCTCTAATCCCACTGACCCTCAGTTTGTTCAATACATCAACAACCGTAACTTCTCGGTTCAATTTGACACCGATGACGAAGGTGATCCGAACCCCACCCCAGAGCAACTTTCTCAAGCTCGCGATTTAGGACCCGAAGGCATTGAGTTCATCTCTGCTGAAGAAAGTCCCAATGGTAATCCGTTACTAGCAGTTGGCAACGAAGTCAGCGGCACAACGACCCTATATAATATTGCAGATATAGATCAGGAAGACCCCTCTGCTCCCTCTGAAGACCCTTCTGAGCCTTCTGACCCCTCTACTCCCTCTGAAGATCCTTCTGAATCCTCTGAGCCTTCTGAATCCTTTATCCTGCAACTTTTCCATGCTTCTGACTTGGAAGGCGGTGTTGATGCCATTGATAATGCCCCCAACTTTGCAGCCATTATTGATCAACTGGAAGAAGAATTCGAGAATACATTAACCATTTCTGCTGGCGATAATGTCATTCCTGGACCCTTCTTTAATGCTGCTCTGTTCGCTGAGAATCAAGTCTTTAATGATGCTGCCAACAAGCTATTTGGACTTCCCAGCGATGTCAATGGCGAGGGTCAACCCGAACAATATGAGTCCCTAGAAGGCGATCGCGGTCGGATTGATATGTTCATTATGAACGCGATTGAGTTTGATGCTTCGGCATTGGGCAACCACGAGTTTGATGGGGGTAGCGATACTTTAGCCAGTTTCGTGGGTCCGTCTCTAGAAGAAGCAGGATTAGCCGATGATGAATGGATTGGGACACAGTTCCCTTATCTCAGCGCTAACCTTGACTTTTCCAATAATGATTCCCTAAGTAGCTTAGCAACTGCTCAAATTCTCTCTGACAGTGAGTTTGTCACGGGACCGGAAGAAAGCTTATCCGGAGAAATCACCCCTCGCATTGCCCCGGCGGCAATTTTTGAGCGGGGTGGTGAACCAATTGGCGTTGTCGGCGCAACCACACCCCTGTTACAACAACTTTCTTCTCCTGGGAATACCGAAATTGTTGGACCGAATGAAAATAATGTTCAAGCGCTCGCTGATGTCCTGCAGCCCGTCATTGATAATATTGCTGAGCAAGGGGTTAACAAAATCATCCTCACCACTCACTTGCAGCAAATTGCGCTAGAGCAAGAATTGATTGGTGAACTATCGGGAGTTGATATTGTCATTGCTGGTGGTTCTGACACTCTCCTTGCTGATGAAACCGATACCTTACGTTCTGGTGATGAAGCAGAGGACAGCTATCCACTGCTTACAGAAAATGCTGATGGCGATCCCGCTGCGATTGTCAGCAGTGCTGGTGAATACAGCTATGTGGGTCGTTTAGTTGCTGAGTTTGATGCCAATGGCGTTCTTGTTCCTGAGAGCATTGATCCAGAAGTAAGTGGTGCTTTTGCTACAACAGAAGAGGTTGTAACGGCAGTCTCTGGCGACACTGATCCCTTTGCAGAGGGAACAAAAGGGGCGGAAGTTCAAACCTTAGTGAACTCAGTTGAAACCATTGTTAATGAACAAGACGGCAATGTCTTCGGTCAAACCGAAGTCTTCATTGACGGTCGTCGGGAAGAAGTTCGCACTGAAGAAACCAACCTCGGCAATTTAACCGCTGATGCCAACCTGGCTGCTGCAAAAGCTGTAGATGAAAGCGTGGTGGTTTCCATTAAAAATGGTGGTGGCATTCGTGCCCCCATTGGGGAAGTGGGAGATAACGGCGAACTTTTACCGCCGCAAGCCAATCCCAATACGGGTAAAGAAGACGGACAAATTTCTCAGCTTGATATTGTCAATAGTCTCCGTTTCAACAATGGTCTAACCCTATTGACGGTAACCGCAGAAGAACTGGAACTGCTCTTAGAACATGGGGTAGCAGCAACCGAACCCGGCGCAACGCCTGGTCAATTCCCACAAGTGGGTGGTTTGAGTTTTAGCTTTGATCCCACTGCACAGGCAGTTGACTTTGATGAAGAAGCGAATGTGATTACGGAAGGGGAAAGAATCCAAAGCCTCTCTCTACTCAATGAAGATGGCAGTGTTGAGAAGGTTCTCGTTGAAGATGGAGAATTGGTTGCCGATCCCGACCTAGAAATTCGCTTAGTGACCTTAAACTTCCTTAACGGCGCTTTCTCAGACAGCGACTTTATCGGTGGCGATGGCTATCCTTTCCCTGCCTTTGGTGAAGATGTGGTCAACTTGGGTGATGTACTTACGGATGAAGGGGAAGCCACATTTGCCGACCCGGGCAGTGAACAAGATGCCCTCGCTGAGTTCTTATTTGAGAATTACTCAGTGGGTGGGGATGTTGCCTTCAATCAGCCTGAAACTTCTCCTGCTGAAGATCAGCGCATCATAAATTTGTTTACCAGCGACCTACAAACACTAGAAGAGCCGGGAATCTTTTGATAAGCGATGGAGGTCGTCACTGCAAATTTCTGCTCTGAGACGATCTTCCTTGCAGCCTTTAATCATTAGGTTGGCTTCTACGCTGTAGGTGACGAAGCTGGCGATGTTGCAACAGATTAGATTGTGCTTAACACTTTTCAGTTTGCAGGAGTTGGTAATTTGGCAATTTGACTCACTTGGTTGGGGAAAATCCCATCGTGACCAGACCAACGATAGCGTGAGTAAAAACACCAACGGCTCGCCTCTTATTCTTTCCTCCCTAAAATCCTTTTTAGGGGGGATTGCTTAGAAAAAACTGGGGATCACAGTGAGTAACAATCTTTTAAGTTCTGCTAATTCCAAGTTAAGATTGAGGAATAAGGAGAATTTCTGCTTCCGTGAAACTATACATCGTGAATGATTGACCAAATTTTAGATTTTTCCCCGAATATTGGGGTTGAAACCCCAATCTTATTAATTGTTCTCGTGGCGCTGGAGGCAGTTTTATCGGCAGATAATGCCATTGCCTTAGCTGCGATCGCGCAAGGATTACAAGGACACAAACTTCAACGGCGAGCCCTCAATTTCGGCTTAGTCGCAGCTTACGTTCTACGCATGACCTTAATTTTTACTGCAACTTGGGTCATCCAATACTGGCAGTTTGAACTACTCGGAGCCTTGTATCTCCTCTGGTTAGTCTTCAGTTATTTTACCTCAGACGAAGAAGATAACAGTCACCATCATCATGGCCCCCGATTTAACTCGTTTTGGCAAGCGATTCCCATGATTGCTTTAACCGATTTAGCGTTTTCTTTGGATAGTGTCACGACCGCGATCGCGATTTCGGAAAAAACTTGGCTAATTATTCTGGGGGGAACGATTGGTGTGATTACCTTACGGTTCCTTGCCGGATTATTCATTCGATGGTTAGACGAATATGTCCATCTTGAAGATGCCGGTTACATTACCGTGGGTTTTGTCGGGTTACGTCTATTACTCCGCGTGATTGCTCCGAGTTTAGTTCCGCCGCAATGGCTTTTAGTGAGTGCGGTGGCAATGGTTTTTGCCTGGGGCTTTTCTGAAAAAACGCCGCAACGCTAGGTTGAGAGTTGGGGTCAGCATCGCTGGCGCTGCCCCTGCTTCCATTAAAATTGTTGAATTTGTTCGGGCACTTTCTTAACTTTTTGCAGTTTTTGTAGAGGAGGTGCCGTTTTCGTTTCCCACTTGTGCCAACAGTGATGCAACTGCAGGGTTTGCATACTTTCTAATAAGCCTTGACGCAAAATTGGCTCTGTTTCTACGGAAAATAATAAGCTGAAATATTCACTCATTTGTTGCAGCTGTGAGGCATGTAACTTGCCTTGAATTGCAAGCTGAGTGAGTTGACGAACTGCCATTAATCGCTGCAAGGGGTGCTCGGCACTGAGTGCTGCTAGAAGCTGAGAAAATTGATCTTTTGGGTTGCCCAGGCTAGGGGAATGAATCAATTTTGCCACTTGCCAACCCAATAGCAGGGCAATACCCACACCTTGCGCGATCGCGCCGCCAGCTAACCAATGATTATCCATATGGTCCCAAAGCTGCAGCGCCCAATAAGTTCCTACTCCCACCAGTGTACTGCCCGCGAGTGCCGTGAACAACCGTTTTTGGGAAAGATCCAGAGACTGTTGCCATTTTTGCCAATACCCTGACCACCGATCTAAGGGGAAGCAAAATAATAGAATCAGCACCCCCATTCCCAGGACTGTTGCCAAAAGTAATTGCCAATTCCAAACCAGCATCATGGCAAGAACAATCGCTCCCCATAGCCAAACTGAGGATAAAGCAGACTTCGCTTTTAATAAAGATTGACGAACAAGTATTACAAGAAAAGAACGTTGACGGCGATAGGTCTGACGACGAACGGCACGAAATGAACCTTGCTGACGCTGTCGAGACCGCTGTGACGAGCCCAGCACGATTTTCAAGAATAATTTACTCTGGAAGTGTAGTTGATGGAAAAATTGCGCCATGCTTGAACCCATTGGAGTAAAACGAGACTCGATTGTGACGTCTCTCGGACGAATGGTATATTACACGCCGAGTGAACATCCTTGGCCAGATGAAGCAACTCGCAAAGAGGAACGCCAATCCAGTATAGTATTTTTACATGGTTTTGGCGGTGGATCATCGGCTTACGAGTGGTCAAAGGTTTATCCGGCCTTTGCCAGTGACTATCGCGTCCTTGCGCCTGATTTGATTGGTTGGGGACGGTCTGAACATCCCGAACGGAATTATCAGATCGAAGATTACCTTACCATAATCCGAGAATTTTTGATGGGAACTTGCTCAGAACCGGTAACTGTTGTTGCCTCGTCTCTCACGGCCGCCTTTACCATTCGCGTGGCAGTGGATCATCCAGAACTATTTCAATCGTTAATTTTAGTGACCCCTGCCGGTTTATCTGATTTTGGGCAAGACTACACCCGGAGTTTAATCGCCAGAGTGGTCAGTCTTCCTTTGCTTGATACTGTTTTATATCGAGGCGCGATCGCGACGAGTGAAGGAGTCCGCAATTTTTTAGAGAATCGGCAATTTGCTCGACCCGAACGGATTTATCCAGAAATTATCAACGCCTATCTCGAATCTGCCCAACAAGAGAATGCAGAATATGCTGCCCTATCGTTTGTGCGCGGCGATTTATCCTTTGATTTATCCCTTTATCTTCCTCAGCTAACGATTCCCACCGCCATGATTTGGGGAGAAAAGACACAATTTACCTCTGTTGATTTGGGTAAGCGTCTCGCTGCGTTAAATCCCACTGCTGTCCAACAGCTAGAAATTTTAGAAAATGTCGGTTTAACACCGCAGTTAGAAGTTCCTGGGATTACTATTGGCTTAATTCGCCGTTACCTCAAATTACTCGGGAAGACGAATCTCAACAACGCTCCCTCGGAAGTTGTAACTGAATCCCTCTAGTTCAACAGTGGTTCCAATTTTCACTTTATTACTCCCTAATACCGCCCCATCATTGGTAATGGTGGCATCTCCAGCTAGGGTAATTAACCAATTCGTGACAAATCTCTCGTCGGGACGCGGATCAGGTTGAGCCACGACCGAACCATCCGGTTGCGGAACGGCAACCGTTTTCGGAATTAATTCTACTGACTCCACCTGAACTTGACCATGGGGTTGGTTTCGGATAATTAACTGTGTTGTTTTCTTCTCTTCCAATGCGCTTTTTAACGTTTCTGGATTTTCGATTCTTAATCCTTGAATGAGAATGTCCATCTCGATCGGTTTCGCGCCACTGACTTGGGCAACGGATCCGGAGGTACCGGGAAAGATAAAAATCCCAATGATCACCAATAAAATCACGAGGGCTGCCCCTAAATCAAGGATGCTAATCGTATTAAAGAGTCGTCCTTTGGCATCGATAAGTTTCATAGTTGCGCGATCGCGCTTGGGCGATAATAGATCAAACTCGATTTTATCCGAAACGTTGATCAGAGACAATCAAGTCTTGCTAGAGCGAATTGTAAAATATTAACGTTCAACGGACTCAGCGAGAGGTTGTTATTATTATGGTGACCGGATCACAAAAAAATCAAGAAACATTATACGAAAAAGATTATAACCTTTGGGTATTAGAAACAATCAAAAAACTAGAAAATAAAGAATTTAATGCCGTTGACTGGGACAATTTACTTGAGGAATTATCCGATTTAAGTCGTCGTGAGAAAAGAAAGTTAGAAAGTTTATTAATGCGTTTAGTTGAGCATCTTCTAAAATTGAAATATTGGGAAAACGAAATTGAAAATAATCGCGGTCATTGGGAAGCCGAAATTCTCAACTTTCGCAAACAGATTAAAAAAGAATTGAAAGCAAGCCCTAGTCTTAAACCCTATTTATTTGAGATTTGGAATGAGTGTTATCAAGATGGGAGAGAAATTGCTGCAGCGCGATCGCAGCTTCCTCTTGAAACCTTTCCTGAACAGCCCATTGCCACCTTAGAACAAGTCTTAGATCAAAGCTGGCTTCCCTAATGATTACTACAAGCTACTCATGAAGTAGCTGGTCGTTTTCAGTATTCTCTTCTCTGTCAAGGTAATCATCAAAAAAGACTATGTTTACAGAATCACAATCAACAAAAAAAAGTTTATACGAAACTGATTATAATCTTTGGGTATTAGAAACCGTTAAACAGTTAGAAAATAAAGAATTTAACACCGTTGACTGGGACAATTTACTTGAGGAATTATCCGATTTGAGTCGTCGTGAGAAAAGAAAATTAAAGAACCTTCTTAGAAGATTATTTGAACATTTGCTGAAATTAAACTATTGGCAAGCCGAAGTTGAAGCGAATCGCGGTCATTGGGAAGCAGAAATTTCCAATTTTCGTAAGCAAATTAAAGATCAATTGGCAGATAGTCCGAGCTTGAAACCTTATTTAGACGAAATTTTTGCTGAATGTTATCAAGATGGGAGAGAAATTGCTGCAGCGCGATCACAGCTGCCTCTGAACACATTTCCCGAACCACCCATTGCCCCCTTAGAACAAGTTTTAGACGAACACTGGCTTCCCTAAATCGTAAACCTTTATTGCAGATCATCCCACCCTATGATATCCTAAACTCTGTCTAAATAGTTTTTTAAGACAATCAGCACGTCACTCCAAACTATGCAACCCATCAATCTCTTTTCCCAAGCTACAAATAAGAGGGATTGTCCACCATAAGGCGTAACAAGTATTACGTAAGAGTGGAAAAATATTGAAGTTTTTTTTTAGAAAAAGAGAGTTGCCCGTAAGCCATTGCACGTGATTAATTAAACGGCTTACGGTTAGAAACATTTGTATTTTTATCAAAGTAGTTAAGAAATTAAGGAGAAAAGTTGGATCTAATTGTATTAAGACGAGAGTGGTTATCTAACCCTCAAAAAGATATTCTTGCCGGTGCAGTTGTCGCTTTAGCCCTAATTCCCGAAGCGATCGCGTTTTCTTTAATTGCTGGAGTTGACCCAAAAGTTGGTTTATATGCCTCTTTTGCGATTGCTGTAGTCACAGCTATTTTTGGGGGGCGCACCGGATTAATTTCGGGTGCCACCGGAGCCATGGCACTGGTAATCGTTGATTTGGTCAAAGAACATGGCGTGCAATATCTCTTTGCAGCGACTATTTTGACCGGAATTTTTCAAATTGTCTTTGCCCTATTTAAGCTCGATCAGCAAATGAAATTTGTGCCACGGGCGGTAATGATTGGGTTTGTCAATGCCCTTGCGATTTTGATTTTTACCTCACAATTTCCACAACTAACTAACGCGCCTTGGGAAGTTTATGTAATGGTTGTTGTTGGCTTAGGGATTATCTATCTCTTTCCGAGAATTACCAAATCTATTCCCTCTCCTCTCGTTGCCATTGTTTTGCTGACTGCTGCTTCTATTTTCTTGAAAATTGATATTCCCACAGTGGGAGATATGGGAGAATTGCCAACCGCATTTCCGATTTTTATCCTCCCTAACATTCCTCTGAATTTAGAAACATTAGAAATTATTATTCCTCCCGCTTTAACCCTGACCATTGTTGGGATATTAGAAACCTTACTCACCGCAGCCCTCCTTGATGAATTAACCGATACCCCTAGTGATAAAAACCGGGAAGCGAAAGGTCAAGGCATTGCCAATATTGTAACGGGGTTCTTTGGGGGCATGGCAGGCTGTGCCATGCTAGGTCAATCCGTGATTAATATCCAGTCTGGGGGGCGGAAACGTCTTTCCACCTTTGTCTCGGGTATTTTTTTATTGTTCTTTATCCTAGTGCTCGGAAATTGGGTACAACAAATTCCGATGGCATCTCTGGTTGCTGTGATGATTATGGTTTCCATTGGCACATTTAGTTGGTCATCGATTCGCAATATCCCCCGCGTGCCTCGCAGTGAAACCTTTGTTATGGTTACCACAGTCTTAGTAACCGTAATTAGTCATAACTTAGCGATTGGTGTAGTGGTGGGAATTGCCCTCAGTACCCTTTTCTTTTCCCGTGAAATTGCTCAAGTGGTCTTTGTTGATAAAAAGCTAAGCCCTGATGGGATGCACCGCACCTATAGCGTCGCTGGACAAATTTTCTTCGTTTCTGTTGAGCAGTTTTTGAATGGCTTTGATCTCAAAGAAGAAGTTGAGACAGTGACTATTGATCTCTCCAATGCTCATATTTGGGATCAATCTGCGGTCAATGCCATTGATAGAGTGATCATTCAGTTCCGTCGTCATGGGGCAGAAGTGGAACTGGTGGGCTTGAATGAAGACAGTGCCAAAATGCTCGATCGCCTCGCCATTCACGATAAACCCGATGCCCTTGAGAAAATGGCAGGTCACTAAATTACAGTTAATTAAAAACCATGAAACACATTCTCTTATGTACCGACGGCTCTGCTTTTGCCCAAGAAAGCTATCATTATGCAGCTTGGCTCGCCCCTCGCCTTGATGCTTGTGTTGATGTTTTATATGTCACCGATGTTCGATCACAAAAATCCATTGAAACGGGAAATTTAAGTGGCAGTATTGGCATTGATGCAGCAAAAGATTTACTAGGTAAGCTCGTTGAACTCGAACACGAAAAAGCCAAAATCAACCATGAACGGGCAAAACTAATCCTTGAAGATGCCGAACAACGGTTAACCTCTGAAGGAGTTAAGGAAGTAAAAACGATTCATGAAACAGGCTTTCTGGTGGATTGCTTTCATGAATTTGAAACCAACGCGGATTTAATTATCTTAGGGAAACGTGGCGAAAATGCTCCATTTGCTTCCAATCATTTGGGCGGGAATACGGAGCGCATTTTGCGGAGTAGTCATAAGCCTTGCTTGGTCACTCCCCGTCAATTTAAACCGATTAAACGCTTACTTTTTGCCTACGACGGCGGAAAAAGCTGTCAGAAAATGTTGCGGTTTTTAGTGGAGTCACCCGCCTTTAAAGGCTTAGAACTGCATATCCTGACCGTCGCTAGAACGTCTCAGGATAAAAAAGCCGAAAAACGGAATCGAGAAGCAGAAGAACAAACGCGAGCAGGTGGGTTTGAGCCTATTTGTCAGATTTTAGAAGGCAATCCCGAAAAAATCATTGCCAGTTACGCTGATGGACATGATATTAGTTTGATTGTCATGGGAGCTTACGGGCATAGTCGCATTCGTTCCCTTGTGATTGGCAGTACCACCGCACAAGTGCTGAGAAGTACCCAACTCCCAGTATTGTTATTCCGCTAGATGGACTAAACTAATTCTGGACTATTGGAAACTTTTATATGAATATCACGAATACCATTCATTTTCGGAATCTCCAAGGGGATATCCTTGGGGGAATCACAACTGCAGTTGTGGCGTTACCGATGGCGTTAGCATTCGGAATTGCGTCTGGTGCTGGGGCTGCTGCTGGGTTATGGGGTGCAGTCTTAGTCGGCTTTTTTGCTGCATTATTTGGCGGAACCCCGACGCTGATTTCTGAACCCACGGGTCCGATGACGGTCATTGTTACCGCCGTGATTACAGAACTGACAGCCCAAGCTGATACCCCAGATCAGGGCTTAGCCATGGCATTTACGGTCATTATGATGGCGGGCGGATTTCAAATTCTGTTTGGCGTTCTCCGCTTAGGACGCTATATCACAATGCTTCCCTATAACGTCATTTCTGGCTTTATGACAGGGATTGGCGTGATTTTAATCTTTGTCCAACTTGCCCCATTTTTAGGACAAGAAACGCCAAAAGGAGGAGTGCTGAGCGTTATCAGAAATCTTCCCATGCTCATTGCCAATCTTGACCCTTGGGAAACCTTGTTAGGGATTATTACCTTAGCTATTTTGTTTTTGTATCCCTCGCGCTGGAAACGCATTATTCCCCCTCAGTTAATTGCTCTAATTATTGGTACTGCCATTTCGATGATTTTCTTGAGTGGGATGGATATTCGCACTATTGGTACCATTGGCGAAATTACCCCTGGTTTACCCGACTTACAAGTGCCAACATTTACCGCCGATAATTTACGGTTAATGTTTGTCAATGCAATGATTTTGGGAACGGTGGGCTCGATCGATTGTTTACTCACTTGTATTGTGTCTGAAGGTTTAACTCGTCAAGAATACAAGCCCAATAAAGAGTTAATTGGTCAAGGGATTGCGAATTTAATTACAGGTTTCGGCGGTGGGATTGCTGGCTCTGGTGCAACCACACCTACGGTCGTGAATATTCAGGCGGGTGCGCGATCAGCTCTTTCTGGGATTACGCGAGGGTTAGTGCTATTGGTTATTGTTCTCTGGGCTGCTCCCTTAACCACAGGGATTCCCCTAGCTGTCTTGGCGGGAATTGTCTTAAAAGTGGGGATTAATATTATTGATTGGGGCTTCCTGAAGCGGGTTCACAGAATTTCTTGGAAAGCAGCCGGAATTGTTTATGGCGTTGTGTTGCTGACAGTATTTGTGGATTTAATGGTTGCAGTGGCTGTTGGTGTCTTCATTGCCAATATTCTGACCATCGATCGCCTCTCGCAAGTACAAAATAATGCGGTGAAAGCAGTAACTGATGCGGATGATCAAATTGTTCTGACACCAGAAGAAAGCAAAATTTTAGATTTAGCCAATGGACGGGTTTTACTGTTTCATCTCAGTGGTCCGATGATTTTTGGAGTAGCAAAAGCGATCGCGCGCGAGCATCGTGCCATTGATAATTATGATGTGTTAATTGTTGATTTAAGTGAAGTTCCGGTTCTCGGGGTCACATCTTCCTTATCCATAGAAAATGCAATTCAAGAAGCGCTCAACGCCGGGCGAGAAGTGATGATTGTCGGTGCAACTGGCAACGTTAAAAATCGGCTAGAAAATTTAGGGATTGCAGGGTTGATTCCTGACACCTACTGGATGCAGGACCGTCTGGCTGCGTTAAAAGAAGGTCTAGCAATTGTGCAGTCTGAAGAAAAAATGGTACAGAATTCTTAATTGTAGTCATTAGTCATTGGTTCTTGGTTAATCCTCTTAACCTTGTCTCCCCCAACTCCCCCTCTCCTTGTCATGTTCACAGCCACTCTCACTCAAAATACAGTCCTTAACATTGGTTCAGTCACTGTTAACAGTCGCGTCTTGCAATCTCCTTTATCAGGCGTGACGGATCAGGTATTTCGTCGCTTAGTCCGTCGTTATGCCCCGGAATCGATGCTTTATACCGAAATGGTCAGTGCCAAGGAAATTCATCATTTAAAGGAATTGCCACAAGTGATGAATATTGCACCGGATGAAACGCCAATCAGTATTCAACTCTTTGACTGTCGCCCCGATTTTATGGGAGAAGCAGCGCGAAAAGCAGTTGCCGAGGGGGCACAAACCGTCGATATTAATATGGGATGTCCGGTTAACAAAATTACCAAAAAAGGAGGCGGTTCTTCTTTATTGCGTCAGCCAGAAGTGGCAACAGCAATTGTCGAAGCCGTAGTGCAAGCAGTAGATGTCCCCGTTTCTGTAAAAACCCGCTTAGGATGGAGTGACGAAGAAATCAATATCTTGGACTTTGCCCAACGGATGGAAGCAGCCGGCGCACAAATGCTGACTTTACATGGGCGCACTCGGGCACAAGGCTATAACGGGAAGGCGCAATGGCATTGGATCAAGCAGGTAAAAGATATTTTATCCATTCCTGTCATTGCCAATGGGGATATTTTCTCAGTTGATGATGCCATTCGTTGCTTAGAAGAAACCGGGGCGGATGGCGTTATGTGTTCGCGGGGAACGCTGGGCTATCCCTTTTTAGTCGGAGAAATTGACCATTTCTTAAAAACCGGAAAAAAACGTCCGCAACCGACGGTTGTCGAATTATTAACTTGTGCCAAAGAACATTTGCAAGGATTATGGGAGTATCGCGGCGATCGCGGTATTTATCAATCCCGAAAGCATCTTGCCTGGTATGCGAAAGGTTTTCCGGGTGCTTCGCAACTGCGAGATCAGCTCTCACAAATTAAAACTTTAGAGGAAGGACTGACGCTTTTAGATGCTGTCATTACTCAGCAATTGAATTAGAAATAATTAACAATTAAGGGGTTAGTCTTTCTCTTTTTTTAATAGAGAGAATTACTTATTTATTCTTGAATCCTTGTAAACAAATTCAGGAAAATTGCCCAAAAGCAGGTAAAATTAATCGCACTGTTGAAAGTTAATAAAAAAATACTATGGCTGAACGTCGAATTATTCTTGGAATTGTTGGTGATAGTGCAGCGGGAAAAACAACTTTAACAAAAGGAATTGCCAAAATTTTAGGGGAAGAAAATGTGACCGTCATTTGCACGGATGATTATCATCGTTATGATCGCACTCAGCGCAAAGAAAACGGCCTTAGCGCGCTGCACCCGGATTGTAATTATCTTGATATCATGCAACAGCACATGGCGCTGCTGCGAGGGGGACAACCCATTCTCAAACCCATTTATAATCATGATACCGGTAAATTTGATCCCCCAGAATATATTGAACCGCGAAAATTTGTCATTCTCGAAGGCTTATTAGGCTACTACACTCGCGCTTGTCGAGATGCCTTTGATGTCAAAGTTTATCTTGCCCCACCAGAATCATTACGAGCTACTTGGAAAGTCAAGCGAGATACCCGTAAACGCGGTTACACCGAAGAACAAGTCTTAGAAGCCTTACAAAAACGAGAACCAGACTCCGAAGCCTTTATTCGTCCCCAGCGTCAATGGGCGGATGTGGTTGTCAGCTTTTATCCCCCGAAAGATCACAGCGAAGAAAGTAATGGCAATCTCAATGTTCGCCTTGTGTTAAGACCGACCATTCCTCACCCGGACTTGGTCCGTTTATTTGAAGCCAAACCAGAAAAAGCCGCTGTCAACTTAGAGCTTGATCGCGATATGGGAAAACCAGTCGATGTTTTGGAAATTCACGGCAATGCAACAAAAGAGCAGGTGATTGATATGGAGAAAGTGCTCTGTTCGGAAGTTCCGTATCTCTCTAACTTTTGTGAAATCGATAGTGAAATTAGAATTGGCAAAGTCATTGGCACAACTGGGGAAACGATTCAAAGTTATCCGTTGGCATTGACTCAACTCTTGGTAACCTATCATATGTTAAAAGCATCTTATAGTTACCAAGTGAAGTGAGAAAAGTGGTGAGAGTATTTGTTTACGGTACCCTCAAACCTGGAGAAGTTAACTTTAAGCCTTATTGTGAAGGAAAAGTCAGCGAGATTACGCCCGCTTATACCTATGGTCATCTTTATGCCTTAACTGTGGGTTATCCAGCAATGACCGCTGGCGATACCCAAGTCAGCGGGGTCTTACTGACGTTTCATGATGAAACGCTTTTATCGGCAATTGATGACTTAGAAGATTATGATCCTCAGCGACCGCCAACGGAAAATTTATACCAAAGAGAACGGCTGAAACTTTATACACCTTCTGGAGAATTATTAGGAGAAGCATGGGGCTACCGGATGCCATTCTGGCGCGTTCAACAATTGGGCGGCATGTTTTTGTCTTCAGGGTGTTGGCGAGGAAGAAGATGAAGATTGTTTTGTTTCTGATGATGTGGCCTCGGAAGTAGCAGGAATTTCTAGGATGGGCTGATCAACAGCAATCATAAGGGAATTAGAGGAAATTCTGGCTTGATCGGACTTAGCTAAGCGCGGGAAAGGAGAATGGATTGTAGATAACGTACCGGCAATTATGGCAACGAAAAGCGCAGCGACGGCACCGCCACCCCAAAGTAAAACCTGTCTCATCCTTTGCGAATGCGCTTTGGCTGTTACCTTACGGCTGAGAACTTCTGCAGGAACCTGGGAGGAGGGAACCGGAATTTCCCGCAGATAATATCGCAATTGTAAGAGATTTTGATAAGTTTGCCGTGCTTTGTGATCTTCCTTTAACCATCGTTCAACTTTTTTTGTCTCTTCTGGAGAAAGTTCTTGATCGAGATAAGCACTTAACAACTCAAAGCGTTGCTGGTTGTCCATGTTTTTCACCGTTATTTCGATGTGACTAAATCTTTACTTCTTAGTCATCACTTTACCTCCTGATTAGACTTTACTCACTGAGGTTAGTTCCCGCTGGAGGTGATCTAAACGTTAGATAAGCCGGAGTCTAAAACATTAAGTGGTGGTGAGGAGTTGGTGTTAAAACTAAGAAATTAAGATTCGTATCTTCACTTAGTCTAACTCAAAATAGGGTTGCAAGACACCTTGTAGCTTGGCTCTCGCTCTGGCAATTCGCGATTTAACGGTGCCCAGAGAAACCCCTGTCATCTCTGCAATTTCTTCATAAGAGAAACCTTCAATTTCTCGTAGAATGATCGTGCTACGGAAGGCTTCTGGGAGTTCCGCGATCGCGCGATTGAGATGGTCGTAAAACTCTTGACTGCTTAAATCTTGATCCGGGCTGGGAAAATCAGTTGCGACTTCAAAGGTTAATTCTCCATCATCAACTTGACGGGGGGCATCTAAAGAAATCGGACTTTTAAAGCGTTTCCGTTTACGAAGCTCATCATAAAATAAATTGGTAGTAATGCGACTGAGCCAACCTCGAAATTTCACAGGGTCTTTAAGGCGTTGGATATTGCGGTAGACTCGTATCCAGACTTCTTGCACTAAATCGGCTCGATCTGACCAGTCGGGGGCAAGATGATAGAGCATCTTTTCCACATGAGATTGATGCCGACGTAATAATTCTGAAAAAGCAGCGCGATCAGGCTTTACTCCTTGCTGGCAGCGTAGAATTAACTGGTGATTGGAGAGTTGGGTGGGAGCAAGGTCAGAATCTGGCATTTCTGGGACGCCAGGTGTTAACCAAGTTGGAGAAAGGGAAGGATTCACAGAGTGGTTGCTTGCAGTCATAATTCTTTCTATTCTTTTTGGTCCGAGGGCTGAATTGAAGAAAAAAGTTTTTAGAAATTAATTAACAAGATAAACGTTTAGTCTTGCTTGCCTTTTATTTTGCCAGAAACTGCTCTCAAATTTTGTTTATTGATTACCACTTTAGAAATAGTCCACTTAAGAAAGTATCACTTGATTTTTGCTGAAAATTGCTCTTTACTAATGGGGTAAATCTTTACGTAATCAGAGTAAACTAACCTCGATCAGCGAAACAAAAGGCTGCTAAAGACAAAATGAGCCCAGAAAACATTGTATTCTCTTAAAAGTAATTTCTCAGTAAAAAAGACTTAACCTAAGTGAGGCGCGATCACATGGCGGATTGATTGCCGATCTAATTATTATCTAACTATTATCTAACTATTTTTTATCGTCCCAATCGATTAGGAATCCCTTCACATCCCCCCGGAATCGTTTTTCTTGCCTCTTCACCACACCAAGCACAGCAATAATACCGTTGGCTTTCACTTAACCCCTGAACTCCAGTAAAGTTAGCTTTTTCAATGACAGCACCTGTTCCTTCTCCCGTTTCATAATTCCCGGTTTTACCCCGACGGCGAGGAGTTGCAGTTTCCACTGACCCATAAAATAAACGGGTGTTTCTCAAGTCAGCATTAACCAAACTGGCTTCGTAGAAAATGCTACGAGATAAGTTAGCCCCATAAAACTCACAACCGTCAAATCGAGACTGCACGAAATTTGCTTCACTTAAATCGCTCCAACGCAAGTCAGTTCCACTTAAATCAGCCCCAGCCAGCATTACCCCCAGATCGATAACACGAATCCCTTCTTGTCGATCTTCTGCGTAGCCCCCTTGACCATCTAAAATCGGGCGTCCTAAATGACGATCGCGCTTGAGAGGAGTTAAGAGTCGAGATTGCGACAAAAAACGGATAATTTTCGCTTTGCCTGGTCCATCAACACTCTTTAAAATTGCAGCCGTGCGCCCTTCAGCAAACGCTCGTTCTTGTGGCCAATCTTCAAGAAAGCCATCATTACTGAGAGCCAATTCACAGATGCCTTGAAAATACGTATCAATGGTTTGCTGTTGCGTAATTAAATTTTGCTGGATGGTTAAATCTCGAGAAATGACATATTGTCGCCACGCCACATAAACCGCAATCACTGCAATTAAAATTTGTCCGAGTGCCCCAAACCATTCTCCCCACGAGCCAAACTCATCCCACTTAATCGCTGTCAATTGTTCATTGATGCGTTGTCCGACTCCCAATAATTTCAACCCACTCAGAGTAGCAAGCATCGATCCGAACCAAGCTAACACCCCAATCCAAGGTATAGGTTTTAATTGCTGATAGAGCAACTGCCAAGGAATGACAATCACAGACCAAGATAAAAAAAAGACACTGACCATACCGGGTATGATGAGCCAATTATTATCCCAGAGCCAACCTAAAATTAAGAGCGCGATCGCGCCCACTAAAGCCAGTTGTCGTGAAGTGGAATTGTTGACAGACCGATTGGGGGTTTCAGAAGCGGAGGTTTGAGTCGATTCTGACATTGATCGAGATTGATATGATAAAAAAAGTTTACCCACCAATTATTACGCTTATTATGATTCGTTACTTATTTTTCAGTTTCAGTTTTAGCATTAGTCTGGCTTTACTCTCTAGCATGGGGCTTTCCTCGGCATCTGGTCAAACCCCTCTCGAACAAGATAGCTCCTATCCATCCAGTGAACAAGATACATTTTCAACTGGGTTAGGAGACGGATTCAAGCCCTTTGATTTAATCCATCAGTCTAATTTCAGTAGAAGTCGTTCTCTAGAAGAATACCGCCTTGATCAGCAACAAAACCTAGACTCTGCTGCATCCCAGTTTCGACAACAGCAACAACAGCTACTTCAACAACCACAAAACACCACTGAAGACACCACAACTCCCGAAGAATAGTGCTCTGTCAAGTTGGAAATGATGGGTCGAAGGGAGACAAGGAGGATAGGATTGTTCCTGGGGCTCGAGAGAGCTCGCCGAACTCCGGTCGAAGAAGAATTTCTCAACACACTCATCCCTCAATCCCAAATTGATCGCTCACTCGCATCCGAGAGTTGCTAACGTCGGGACGTATCGAGCCACGGTAAACGAACCGGTAGATCATGAACGAGCTTCATCTCTGGTAGATCGTCACTCGCTTGTTCCATATGCCTGCCGTACCAGTTGGCAGCTGGAAAAGCAGTTAACCCATGAGCAAACACGCTCAGCAAAACAGTGATGACCATAACTGAGAAAATTAACTCTCGCCCGACAATTGCTTCTTGGTCGAGCAATAATAAGCCATATAAAACAGAGGCTACCCCCCTCGGACCAAACCATCCGACAAAGAAATTTGTTGTCCATTGCAGACTTAAACCCATCGTACTAATCCTCACTCCAATCAAGCGGACAAGGGTTAAGCTGATGAGGGCATAAACAATCATTGACCAGTTGAGACTCTCTAGAGTGGGAAAGACCATTGTTGCACCAAAAAGTAAGAAAATAATTAGGATCAGTAATTGCCCTTCCGCTTCACCAAACTCATAAAGACACTGACAAATGGCGGTTGCTGTATTGCCAACTGTTAATCCCGCACAGAAAGCAGCAATCAGACCATTGCCACCCACTAATTCAGCACTCGCATAAGCCAGTACTGAGATACCAATTACAGAAAGACTTTCAAAGGCATGATTAATCAGTTTACGGTTGACACTTGCGGTCACCAGCCAACCGGCAATATAACCAATGGCAATCCCCACAAAAGGACCTAATAAGATCTGCTCAATGGTAAACAGTAACCAAAAGGCGATACTTTCTTCTTGACCTTCCATTCCAGCCAGAGAAAAGAAAAGCAAGAGAACAGGGATACAAATTCCGTCATTGAGACCGGTTTCGACATTAATCGCTTGACGAATACAAATCGGAACCCGCGAACTATTGACAACGGCTTGACTCAAAGCAGCATCAGTCGGAGCAAGGATTGTTGCTAGGACAGCAGCTTCCCAGACATTTAACTGTTGGGGGAAAATCAAAACCCCCAAGATCGTTCCCAAACCAACAATAATGGGTAGGGCAATCCCTAACAAACGCAGAGGAAGGGTAAATTCCCATTCTAATCGTTGCAGGTTGATGCGAGAGGCATCTGTGAATAAAACTAAAATCAGAGTCAGTTCAGCAATGAGTCGAATTCCTTCACTGTCTGGATCAAGAGTAATGAGTCCTAAGCCCTGGGGACTCAGGAAAAGACCAAAGGTAACAAAAACCATCGGTGGTGTAATCACTGTTTTTTC
>CAZAYV010000024.1:0-31775 GCA_964489465.1 uncultured Dactylococcopsis sp.
AAGCAAGTTTCGGCTATATTTTAGCTTAAACTTCGTTTAAGTCCCGTTAAGGACGACTACATCTGCACTGTGAGACTTGAACCTAAGCTTGGAGGAACCCACAACGACATAAACTTTCACCCATCCCTACTCTCAGATTGTTCCCAGGTTGTTGGAATGACGATTTGAGCAGCCAAAAATGAGGAGTTGTCTGGTAAAATTGCCTTAGATTTTGGTCACTATGTCAACCTAATTTAAGTGCGATTGCCCTGGGCGATAAAATTCATATAAACCGACTCTTCCTATGCAATTTCTAATCCTGCTAAAGTGTGCCGAAGCTCCTTCAATATCTTCCTTAAATAGCTTCATAGTTATCTGAGCCGAACGATAACTGCTTCCCCCATAAATAACTTGTTGCAGCGAGATTTGTATCGTTTGAATTGAATAATGAAGTTGGTAAGCTCTGAGCGGTTTAAGAGTCTGGTAAAGGGAAGAAGAGTTTTGCTTTGGCTTTCCACTGCTCTCTACTTTTTTCTAAATCGCGTATTCTTTGTTCAACTACTCTTAATTTCTTCTATTTTTCTAAGGCTTTAGCCCTCCAGTTATCCCGACTCGCTTTCAAGTGACGAGCCAGACGCTTCGGATCCATTCCATACGGCTTTAAAGACATCGCTTTCCGGATAACATAGATTCTGCAAGGAAATAATCACCCCTTTTTCCGACAAAGTCAACAGCCTAGGTCAGACGGTATTGGATAGAGGTTAGGTTGGATTAATGGGGAAGAAAACCCCAAAAAAGCAAAAAGCAATCCGTTGGACTTAATACCTTTTTTGTAATCTGCAAATGACCTGACAACAAGAAGCTGAGACTTTTCTAGAACAGAGAAAAGACCCGTGAATTATGATAAGGTTAATCTTCTTATTGATTAACTCAGAACCACCTTGTTTTCTTTTCTTCCCGATAGTCCACTGATTGAATTCACCATTCTCCTGCTGGTTAGCCTGATCATTCCTCCCATTTTTGAGCGGTTGCGCTTACCGGGGTTAGTCGGGCTACTCGTCGCTGGCATCATTCTTGGTAATGATGGCTTACAACTCCTCGACAAAGACAGTGAAACCATGAAGTTGCTGTCGGATGTGGGAAAAATCTATTTGATGTTCGTTGCTGGCTTAGAAATTGATTTAGAGGAGTTTCGGAAAAAGAAAAATCGCGCTCTCAGTTTCGGTCTGGCAACTTTTATATTTCCTTTATTAATCGGATTGGGAATTGCGCAAGGGTTTGATTTTGGCTGGAACGCATCGATTTTAATTGGCTCTCTGATTGCTTCACATACGCTTTTAGGTTTCCCAATTGTGAATCGTCTTGGAGTCAGTAGTAATGAATCTGTCATTGTTACCATCGGCGCAACAATTTTTACAGATATCGCTGCGCTACTTGTCTTAGCAATTTGTATTGCCATCCATGCCGGAGATTTTTCTGCATTTAGTTTAACGATACAGTTACTTGCACTTGCTGTTTATACTGTTTTAGTTTTATTCGGAATTGATTGGGCGGGTAAGAAATACTTTCAACGCACCGGAGATGAGGAAAGTAATCAGTTTTTGTTTGTATTGCTAGTGGTTTTTTTAGCCTCAGTCGGTGCGCAACTGATCAATGTGGATAAAATTGTCGGGGCATTTTTAGTGGGCTTAGCTGTTAATGATGTGGTTGGACATAGTCCAGTTGAGGAAAAAGTAGAGTTTGTGGGCAGTACCCTGTTTATTCCCTTTTTTTTCGTCAGCATGGGCTTGCTACTCAATATTCCAGTTTTTATCGAGACGATTCGTTTTAATTTTGCCTTCCCCTTAGCAATGATTGCCGGCTTATTTGTCTCAAAGTTCTTAGCCACTTTAGTGGCAAAAGTACTGTATCGCTATTCCTGGGATGAAACCTTGACCATGTGGTCACTGTCGCTTCCCCAAGTAGCGGCCACTTTAGCTGCTGCTTTAGCAGGAGTGCAAGCAGGGTTAATTCCCCAAGAAGTATTTAATACGGTAATTGTTTTAATGCTGGTGACTTCTCTATTGGGACCGGTATTAACCGAACGCTTTGGAGGGAAATTGCCTTTAGCGACAACTGGACTCGATACGGGAGAAGATTGGGTTTGGTGGGAACAGGTAGAGAAAGAATTACAACAAGAAACCCGGAATCCGGCTTTGGTGAAAGCACAAGAAAATCTGTTTACGGTTGTGGTTCCGGTTTATAATCCGATGACGGAACGCTATCTGATTGAAATGGGAGCACTATTAGCTCGTCACCAGTCGGGAATAGTGGTGCCTTTAACGGTGGTGCAAGCTCATGTCCATATGGATGAACCCCAACTTTCCATTTCTATTCAACAGCAAGAAAAACTCTTGGCGAAAGGGCAGCATTACAGCGAAGAGTTTGATGTCAAAGCCAGCCCATTATTGCGGATTGATGATGATATTGCTGAAGGCATTACCCGAACGGCACGAGAACAAAAAGCCAGTTTAATTGTCATGGGTTGGAATGAGACAACTACAGCGCTGCGATCGCGCTTATTTGGCAGTTTAATCAATAATGTCATTTGGTCGTCCCATTGTCCAGTGGTGGTCACGCGCTTACTCGATGAACCGATTCATCTTCACCGTATTCTTGTCCCGGTAAAAAATTTGACCGTGGCTGCTGTCCGCGCCATTCGTTTTTCGCAATTATTTGCCGATACCCATCGCTCTTCGGTAACTTACCTTCATGTCTGTGACCCAAGAACGAGTCAAGAACAAATCCAAACCTTTGAACAAGAAATTGAGCAAGTCTTACAGCAGGGTGACGCTGAAATTCGCTATCGGATTAAAACCATTGCTCATGAACGGACAGCAGAAGTAATCATCCGCGCAGCGCGAACATTTGATTTAGTCGTGCTGCGATCGCTGCGTCGTCGCACGGCTGGGGGGTTAACGGTGAGTGATGTGACAACTGAGGTAATCAACTCTCTTACTTGTTCGTTAATCTTATTCGGTGAACCCCATTCTTGATTTTTGTAGTAAGAAAGCCTGAAAATGAGATTGATTTCCTGACTTGGAAGAATTAAAAAAGCGACTTTCAACCACCTTATCAAAATTAAATTCTCAAACGATCTCCCAAGTAATACCGTTTATCAAAAGTCACTGGAAACTCATTCGTCACAAGTTAAGGAAATCAAAAAAAAGTCAATCGAATTTAAGAATCGTGCAAAACTCAGGGAGAATAGGCAGTTGAAGGATTTAATTTTTCTATGAGTAAGAGCAAAAGACTGAATCGAGACCACGCCAAAAGAACTCAACGACCAATGGTGGAAGATCGAGTCATTGCTGAACACTTAACCGCTTTATTAACTCCAACAATTACATCTCAGTCACGTTTTTTTCGAGAATTGGGACTTAGAGATAGGATTTTGACACTTCCTTTGATGGTGGCTGCGGTCTTAACATTATTATGGAGGGATGTACCAGGAGTTACTGAATTAGGTCGATTATTAGAAACAGAAGGCTTTTTATGGTGTCATCCTACAAAAGTAAGTCAACAAGCCTTATCTCAAAGATTTTTGACCTTTCCTGCCATTTTATTCGAGAGAATCTTTCATCAAATCTTGCCCAAGCTGAAAGCCAGATGGTTGCTTCGTCACAATCGACCATTACCAGAAAGTGTGCAGTTTACCTTATCGAAGTTTGAGCAAATTTGGATAGCTGACGGTTCAACCTTGTAATGGCATTAAGCTACAGATTTGGGCAACGTGGTTATTTTATGCTGTTTTAGTTGATTTAGGTGATGCGGTAGCGGACGAACTTTCACTACCTCTCGATCGCATCTCTTTGGAAATGGTCTATCGTGGTCTTTATTATTTTCACGGTGCTTCAAAGCGTGGAGAAACTCAAGATCCAGTCAAATATTTTTCTAATCCTGATCTGGTGAAATGTTTGGGTATTGTTAAACGACAGAGAAAACCGAAGAAAAAGTTAATCATTGCTCCCTTTCCAGATAAACAGCGAAATTCTGACCAGTTTTTCTGGCAATCTCCTCTCAAAACCTCTTTGACAAATGGCTTACGAGCTTAACTTGTGACCAATGCTGGAAACTCAGCCTCCATTTGTAAAAAGGTCTGACTTGGTATCTCTCTAGCCACTTTTGAGAATTGGTATAAGGAGATGGAACTTTATTCTTCATGCACTATTTGTAGCAAGCATTTAGAGCGGTCATATAACCTTTAATCGACGCATCAGAAAAGGAAGCCCCACAAATAAGATTAGAATCAGGATAAAAACCATAATAGTACCGGTCATTGAAGTCGTTAGCGATTCCCCCAGATAACTCAGCAGGAGTGTGGGAGGTGTCATTCCCAATAAAGTGCCCACAGCGTAGCTTTTAGACGGTAACTGAGCAATGCCGGAACCGTAGCTGATGAATCCAAAAGGAAGAACTGGGAATAAACGGCTAAAGAAAATTAACCCACCGGCATACTTATTTTTATACTCCTCAGGAAGATCAAGAGATCGATTCGTTAAAGTTTGAATCGTAGAATGTCCTAAGGTGCGACCAATCAAGTAGGCAACCATCCCACCGATAAACCCACCAAAAATACTATAAATTCCTGATAGGGGAAACTCCCAAATGGCCCCACCCGCAATCACTAAGGGGGCGCCTGGAATGGGGCTAATGATCACCGATAACGCCAGGATACCCATATAAACGAAAGCACTGAAAGCCCTCTGATCCTGAATGGCTGCTTTCAAGCCAGTAGGGGTAAGGAGGTTAATCTCAGCGCTGAAAGCAAGCCACAAATAGCTTCCAATTGCGGCAATTAGAATTACTAAGGTGAGAAAATTGTGGGAGTTTACCCAAGATTGAAAGTGAGACTTTTTTGGGTAGTTTTCTAACATAGAGTTGATGTAACTAATTCGATTCTATGTCCTAAACTTTTTAATTTGGAAGTTTAGGGTTGATCATTAATTTAAGCTGTTCCTCGTGTGGGATAATTCTTACTTAAAACAAATTGTAAGCCACCTAACAAATCCTCAAATCGAGGTCGCGCAAACGGGGCATTATTCAGCGCAACATAGTAGAGAGTCTGATCGGGTTTAACCAAAAATAATCCGGGTTCAGCAAAAATTTCTGGTTCGTAGTCGAAGGCTGCATGAGAAATATAAAGTCCCCAGTTTTGCATGGACTCCACCGTTTGTCCGTAGCCAACTGTTAGCTTATCTAATCCCCATTCTCGTTTTGCCGTTTGGGCTTTTTCTAAATTATCCCCGCTAATAGCAATGCTTTCTACGCCAAGATCTTTAAATTGATCTAGTTTCTCTTCTAAGTCCGCCAAATAGGCTTGACAAATCGGACAATGGAGCCCCCGATAGAAAATAATCATGGTATAGTTTGGGGGCGTTTGTTCAGCGAGTGTCCAGGTTTTTCCGTTGACGGTGGGAACAGTAAGTGTTGGTGCTGTTTGATTCGGTGTAAGTTTTTGAGTCATAGCTAATACGCGATCATGCAATTCTTCTCTCATTAGCATAAACACTGATTCTGAGTTGCAACTTAAAATTGTTTGAGAAATTGGGTATAGCAATTCTTGAACTCATGAAGTCAAAGATTACGCCTTCGGAAAACGGAAGGCGCCTGCTTTGACCGTTGGTCAAGTCGAGGAGAGGTCAAGTGAAGAAAAAGAAGAAAAATCTGAGAATGAGATAAATTCATCCTGAATTTTCCCTAAGAATTAGAGATTTAGGTTGACATATTAGTCAAACAATTAGTACAGTAATCAGTTATCAGAAAGGGGATTTAGTTTTACTAAATGGATATATTAATTAAAACTATTTTTTAGGTTATTCAATTTATAAAAAGGAGTCAAAATGACGACATTAAATCAACGCCTTCCTTTAGTTTTACTTCTGCTAAGACTCAGTGTATTTTTAGTCATGTTGATGTGGACGCTTGATAAGTTTTTCAATCCTGACCATGCTGCTGCAATTTACCAGAACTTTTATTTCATTAGTGGTTTAGGCAATGCAATTTTTTACATTATTGGGGCGGTTCAACTCCTGATTATTTTGGCGTTTGTCACAGGCATCAAAAAACAGTGGAGCTATGGTGCTGTCTTATTTTTTCATGCCGTTTCCACAGCGTCTTCTTTCAAGCAATATTTAAATCCGTATCAAGATGGAAACCTATTATTTTTTGCGGCTTGGCCGATGTTGGCAGCTTGCTTTACCCTTTATTATTTAAGAGATTGGGATAGGCAATGGAGTTGGACTGATGCAGCTGAGAATAAAAACAGAATTTGATCAGCAAGAAATTCCCTCGATTCAAGGGGGAACGCTTCTATTCAACTGAGGATTGAGCCTCTGTTTCTACTTTTTGATTCAAGGCTTTTCTCGCGATTTTAGTTACATAAACGGTGACGGCAACGGTTGCAATAAAGCCAATAATTCGGATCGCCCATTGAATCCCAGAAGGGGCTGCTACCTCTTGTGATCCCAAGGTCGCTAAATTTTTAGCTAAAGAGCCGACATAAACAAACATAATCGTACCGGGTAAAATGCCTAAAGTACCGAGAACATAATCTCGGAATGTCACTTTGGTTAAACCATAGGCATAGTTGAGTAAATTAAACGGAAAAATTGGAGATAAACGAGTTAATAAAACAATTTTCATTCCTTCTTCCGCCACCGCTTGATCAATGACTTTGAATCGTTGATTACCTTCAATTTGTTTTTCCACCCAACCCCGGGCAATATATCTTCCGACTAAAAAGGCAAGACTTGCCCCAATGCTAGCTGCAATATAAACGTAGATAGACCCTTTAATTAAACCAAAAACAACTCCTGCCCCGAGGGTTAAAATTGAGGCAGGAATAAAGAATACGGTGGCTACTATATAAATCACCATAAAAACAAGAGCAGCAGCAGGACCAAGGCGATTAATCCAATTTAGAGCATTGGTTAAAGCACCTTGAATATCAATCAATTGAGTGGATGCGATTAATGCAGCAACAACCACCCCAATTCCGATGTACTTCAGTTTAGAACTCATAGTTCCTCCTATAAGGGAAATCAACTTCTAGAATCTTTGGCGCTCAATTCTATTCAATCCCTAAAACATTAGTTTTTCCTGAAATGGGAGTTAATATTTACCAACGGTCAAATTTGATCCAGAAGTTCAATGGTTTCTTTTTCTAGCGATCGCAGAAAACTGGTTGCAATGACCAATCAGTTCACACTTACAATCGTTTTCAAAATATCAGAGTGGATAAAACCAGCAACCCACGTTCCAAACAAAATTCTGAATTATCGCAGCATATCCATCAATTGGCGTAGGGGTTAATGCGCGAAGAATCTTTCTTTACCCCTGCCCAACGAGAATTAATGGCTGCTTTTGTTTCTGCCCTTAACGGATGTGATTACTGTCAGGATTGCCATACACCGGTAGCAACTTAACTTGGACAACCAGAGGGATTAGTAGAAGAACTGGTCAATGATATTGAAACAGCAAATATTGAGGCAAACATGAAGCCAGTCTTGCATGACATCAAAAACCTAACCTTAGCGCCTCATGAAGTAAAGGAATTTGAGGATAATAGTTATTAATTCTCATTTGTTTCGAGGGTAGTTGGAGATCATGAAAAGTTAGTTAGTTTGAGATAAAAAGAAGATGAGAATTTTCAGGAGTGAGTGACTCCTCAACCAAGAGCAATAGATTAATTAATTTTGCAATTTACTGTCAAAATCAGTTAGAGAGAATATAATCAATATAAAATAATCTGCTTATCTGCTTCTTTTTTCTAAAGGAACCCTACCCGCTAAATTATTCTTTTTAAGCCAGTGCAATTTCCCTTTCAATTTCGAGAAAAGTTTAAAAATAATCCTTCACTGAATCATCAGAACCAACAATTCTTTCTAAAAAGTCGCGATTTCTGGCTGCGCTTGCCATTTGTCATCATTATGGTGATTTTAGTGTTAGAAATTGCCAGTCGTTTAGTGGTGAATTGGTTTTGGTTTGAAGAAGTTAATTATTTAGAAGTATGGCTCACCCGATTAAGAATACAACTTGCATTAGGCGTTGGGGTTTTTGGAATTTCAGCCCTATTTTTGGGAGCTAATTTCGCGATCGCGCAAGCCCTCCGTTTTCCTCATCCTTCTTCTCAGCACTTCCCAAGCGCACCGCCGATTCTGGGGAAAATGAGCTTGCGACCGTTACTAACCGCCATTGCAATCATCTCCTTATTAATTAGTTTTATTTTAGTACACTACTTACAGGTGAGTTTATCTTTTCTACCAGGATTACAACTCCCCTTTCTTGGTAATGTTTACGAAGTTTCAGGACTTTCAGACAATTATGAAGTTGCTAACTTAAAACCGTTTCTTCCGTCTCCCTTGCAACTCCAACTGATTAAGCCGCTTTGGGGAAGCATTTGGGAATCGAAATGGCAAATTCTGATCCTGATCGGGATTTTTGCGATTTTGCTGATGAAACTCCGCTTCTGGTTAAAAACTTTTGCAGTTATTATTAGTGCTTTTTTTACGATTATTATCGCTTTAAATTGGGCGCAAGTCTTGCAATTACTCAACGCCACTCCCTTTGATACAGTTGATCCCTTGTTCCAGAAAAATGTCGGCTTTTATATCTTTAGTTTACCCATTTGGGAACTGCTGGATTTTTGGTTAGGAGGTCTCTTTTTATATGCCTTATTGGCGGTTAGTTTAATTTATCTTTGCTCAGGGAATAGTATCCCTGACGGTAAGTTTCCCGGTTTTTCTTATCCGCAACTGCGCCATTTGTATAGTTTAGGCGGATTGGTGCTACTAACCTTATCTTTACGTCATGGCTTAGCCCGTTACGAATTGCTTTATTCAGAGCGAGGTGTAACTTACGGGGCAAGCTATACAGATGTTCAGGTTCAACTGCCCCTGGAAACGTTTTTAACCATTGTGGCAGCAGTGACAGCAGTTTGGTTATTTGGGCACGCGATCGCGCACTCGCAACGGTTTCGGATCAAGGGGCGTTCTCCTTGGTTTGGCTTACTCATTTATCTGGGTGCCGTGGCTTTTGGCTGGGCTTTAAGTCCTACCGTACAACGGTTTGAAGTCCTTCCCAATGAACTGGAACGAGAAAAACCTTATCTCGAACGCACCATACGGATGACGCGGGCTGCCTTTAGTTTAGATCAAATTGACGAAGAACCCTTTGATCCCCAAGGAGAGTTAAGTTTTGCAGATATCCAGAACAATCGGCAAACCATTGATAATATCCGACTGTGGGATGCGCGCCCGTTGCTGCAAACCAACCGTCAATTACAGCAGATTCGCTTGTATTATGAATTTGCCGACGCCGACATTGATCGCTATACCTTCCGCGTCAATTTTAATGATCCAGAAGCCAGGGTTCGTCAAACGGAACGGCAACAGGTCATTATCGCCCCCCGCGAGTTAGATTACAGTTCCGTTCCTGAACAAGCGCAAACTTGGGTCAATAAACATTTAGTCTACACCCATGGCTATGGCTTTACCCTCTCCCCGGTGAATCAGGTGGGCGAGGGAGGATTACCCAAGTATTATGTGAAAGATATTGGTACCGGACAAGAGGAAGAAGCCGGGCAGTTGCGTACGGCGAGTCCGCAAATTCGAGACAGTATTCCCATTGGCAAACCGAGAATTTATTACGGGGAACTGACCGATAATTATGTGATGACCCGGACTCAACAACCGGAGTTAGACTATCCCACGGGAGAAGATAATGCCTATAACACTTACGATGGGCGAGGGGGGATTTCGATTGGCAACTGGTGGCGGCGGGGGATCTTTGCCGAATATTTGAAAGATTGGCAAATGCTGTTTACTCAGAATTTTACCCCTGAAACTACGTTATTGATGCGGCGAGATATTGAAGAAAGAGTCCGCGCGATCGCGCCATTTTTGCAGTTTGATGACGATCCTTACCTCGTCAGTGCCAACACCACTACCACTCGACTCAATGATTCAGAAAACTATCTCCACTGGATCATTGATGCTTATACCATCAGTGACCACTATCCCTATTCTGATCCAGGAAGTTATGGCTTTAACTACATCCGTAACTCAGTAAAAGTCGTCGTCGATGCTTACAACGGTCATGTAGCATTTTATATTGCTAATCCCGACGATCCAATTATTCAAGCGTGGGTAAAAACCTTTCCCCAACTTTTTAAGCCCCTTGAGGAAATGCCCCTCACCTTGAAAAGTCATATTCGCTATCCAGTGGATTTATTTAAAGTCCAGTCAGAACGGCTCTTAATCTATCACATGACAGATGCCCAAGTCTTTTATAACCGAGAAGACCAATGGCAAATTCCCCAGGAAATTTACGCTAACGAAACGCAAGCCATTGAACCCTACTACTTAACGATGAAACTTCCTACTGCTGAGAGTGAGGAATTTATTTTACTCCTGCCCTTTACCCCAACCGAACGGAATAATCTCATTGCTTGGCTTGCTGCTCGTTCTGATGGTGAGTTTTATGGGAGACAATTGTTGTATCAGTTCCCCAAACAAAGACTGGTTTATGGACCGGAACAAATTGAAGCCCTAATTAATCAAGAACCAGTGATTTCACAGCAAATTTCTCTGTGGAATCGACAAGGATCGCGAGCGATCCAAGGCAACTTACTGGTGATTCCCATTGAACAATCTTTATTATACGTGGAACCCGTTTATTTAGAAGCAGAACGAAATAGTTTACCAACATTGATTCGAGTAATTATGGTGTATAAGAATCAAATTGTGATGGCAAAAACACTACAAGGTGCAATCAATGCCATTTTCCAAGGGGAAGCAACAGATGAACCGGCTATTATTCGTCCATTAGATAATATTCCTGCTGCTCCCCAATTAGAGGATGAGTTAGAGAATGAGACAGTGCCATTAGAAACGGAAACTCAATCTTAAATCAGTCTTTGAACCGATAAAAAAAAGCCTCCACGACAACAATGGAGGCGCAATTTACTAGCAGATAAAATTAGTAGCGGATTCCGTCAGGCTTATAAACGATAAAGCTAACCATTTGGCACTGGCGAATATTATCAAAGCCTACGACACGAATATAGCAGTTGGAATATTCAGAGCGACATTCCCGGACTTCATTGAGCACATCCTGAGGAGAACTGGCATCAAATAAAGGGAGTTTCCAGAGGGTCCAGTGGTGATCTTCCGGGCTCGGAGACTCTTCAAACTCAATTGCAGGAATGAAGTCTTGATCCAACATATATTGGATTTGCTTAGCAATCTGTTGGTCAGTGAGGGGAGGCAAATAAGATAGAGTTTCGTAATGAGGCTGTTTCGGTGTTGTTTTCATGGTTTTTAATCAGATCAATACAACGAGATTATTCAGTAGAATGAGAATCATCGGGAAAAGAGGACGAATCATCTGAGTCTGGATTGTCCGAGTTTTCCGATTGGGTTTGGGTGAGCCGTTCTAAAATTTGGCAACGGTACCGTAAATTCGACTCCTCAACACCTGAGCGAACCATCTCCGGTAAAAAATCTAAGACTCGCTCAGCAAGATCTTCTCGAACTGTCATAATTCGCATCACTAAATCTTTCCGTTCTGCCATTAAGGCTTCTAGGTAAGCTTCGCTATTTTGCAAATTATGCTGTTGAGAAAACTGTCGTAGCCAGATGGCTTGGGTGGGATTGGTTTCCGATAACTGGTCAAGAATCGTGCGCACTGCTTGATAAGTGAGGTAGTCTTGCAGCACTTTTGCTGTTTCTTGAGCCACTCGTTTTGAGTTCATAATAGTTAACCTTTCCCGACCCAAATCACAATTCTTGGCAGTAGCAATTAGAGGGTATCGACTGCTTCGTACTCGAACTTAATTTCTTTCCAGAGTTCAGACGCTACTTTCAGTTCAGGAGACCAGCGAGCTGCTTCTTTAATGATGTCGTTGCCTTCACGAGCTAAGTTACGACCTTCGTTCCGTGCTTGAACACAGGCTTCAAGGGCAACCCGGTTTGCCGTTGCACCCGGCGCATTTCCCCAAGGGTGTCCGAGCGTACCGCCACCAAACTGTAAGCAGGAATCATCGCCAAAGATATCAACCAGTGCTGGCATATGCCAGATGTGAATCCCACCAGATGCAACAGGGAAGACACCTCCTAGAGAAGCCCAATCTTGGGTAAAGAAGTTACCGCGAGAGCGATCTTCTTCCACGTGGTCTTCACGCATTTGATCCACAAAACCAAGGGTAATTGCACGTTCCCCTTCTAATTTACCGACAACGGTTCCTGAGTGGAGGTGGTCGCCACCCGACATCCGTAAGCATTTCGCGAGGACACGGAAGTGGATCCCGTGGTTTTTCTGACGGTCAATGACCGCGTGCATTGCCCGGTGAATGTGCATGAGAACGCCATTCGCGCGACACCATTTTGCTAAAGTGGTGTTCGCCGTGAAACCGCCGGTGAGGTAGTCGTGCATGAGAATGGGCATATCCAATTCTTTCACGAACTCTGCCCGTTCTAGCATTTGCTCACAGGTCGGCGCAGTCACGTTGAGATAGTGCCCTTTAATTTCGTTGGTTTCGGCTTGTGCTTTGTGAACCGCTTCCGCAACAAAGAGGTAGCGATCGCGCCAGCGCATAAAAGGCTGAGAGTTAATATTTTCGTCGTCTTTGGTGAAGTCTAAACCACCCCGGAGACACTCATACACTGCCCGACCGTAGTTTTTCGCAGATAAACCGAGTTTAGGCTTAATGGTGCAACCGAGTAAAGGACGACCATATTTGTTGAGGAGGTCACGCTCTACAGTAATCCCATGGGGAGGTCCTTGGAAGGTTTTGAGGTAAGCAAAAGGAATCCGAAGGTCTTCTAAACGGAGTGCCCGTAAGGCTTTAAATCCAAAAACGTTCCCCACAATTGAAGTGAGCATATTCGTGACGGACCCTTCTTCAAATAAGTCGATGGGGTAAGCCACGAACATGAAGTATTGGTTATCTTCACCGGGAACCGCTTCAATTTCGTAGCAACGTCCTTTGTACCGATCTAAGTCAGTCAGGTTGTCTGTCCATACCGTTGTCCAAGTTCCTGTGGAGGACTCAGCAGCTACCGCAGCCCCTGCTTCTTCAGGAGGAACCCCAGGCTGCGGAGTTACTCGGAACGCTGCTAAAAGATCAGTGTCTTTCGGCGTGTAGTCGGGAGTATAGTAGGTCAGGGCGTAATCTTGTACCCCAGCCTTAAATCCACTAGATGATTGTTGTGCTTGTACCATTTCTTTCTCCTGAGTTTTGAGGTCTTGAGATCACCAGTTTCAGATGTTATCCCGAAAAGTTCTGTTTCTTTATTCAGAGTGATTCTTTTCGGCTTTTGCTATTTATTAGCCTCACTTAGTTTTTTACTGTAACATGAGTTGGTTACATTTTACCTATTAATATTAATTTTTAGCAAAATAGCTTTTACTTATTTGTTTTTCAATCTAAATCTCCTTACTCGATGATTACAAATTTCGAGCATCATATTAATAATAACAGCAACTGACCCGTTTTTCCCCTAGTTGTCGGAAGCACACTCAGACTAACCAAGGGACGGGTTTTACCGCTGTTGATCACTTTACTTTTCTTTACAACTTTTGTTCTTGTTTTAAAGGGTTTTTGAGAACATTTTTGACCATACTGATTGATTATTAGTTAGTTCTTTCACATTACTAATAACTAATCGCTATTCCGGCCCTACATTACCCGATTCGTCTTTTTTTTCTTGTTTAAAGTTCTCCTTGTGAGGAAATAAAGTCACCATCAAACGTTCAATATGGGTTTGACCATAGATTGTGGTGTTGGTGTTGGTCGGGGACTGCTGCTGAGAAGAGGAATCAGGGGGAGACTGCTGGTCTTTGTTATTTGTCTCCGCAGTGGGTTGAGTCGAATCTACGGGTTGGCCATTGACCGGACTACCATTATTGTTGGCTTTGCTCGTGCTTGATGCTGGCGGCGTCCAATCTGGCTGAGGTGGAGGATGGTTACCATTACTGGTGGGTTCGGCATGATTCGTTTCCGATTTGCTATCGGAATCACTCGGGGAAAGATTCTCCTGGCGGGAGGTATCTCCCTTGAGGGTGCCTGGGGCAATCTCTTCCCGGACTGCAACGGAGGAGTCAATGAGGGTGGTTGCTGCGCCAATACAGGCGTGATCGCCAATTTTGCCAGAACCAACGACTAAAACCCCTGCCCCTAAAACCGCTCCTTCACCAATTTCGATCGTTCCCTGATTTGCCGTTAAAACGGTTCCCATTCCAATGCAAGCCCCTGCTTTAATGATGATCCGCCCGTTGGCGGTTGCTTGCAGAATCACGCCGGGCGCGATCGCAGCGGTGTCATCAATGATCACATCACCACTGACATAAATTTGGCTGTGACTGATTGTCGGCAGGGAAAGCACAGACATGGACTACAGCCACTAAATGGCTTGCAATAAGGTTTACAAAAAATTCGATTCAGGAATCAGGAGTGTTTAAAGGCAACTCCTGATCATGAATCAACCTAAGCGGGTTGCTGAATGGTTGTTTCCAGGACCCGTCGTTTGGCTTTGGGATCAATGCCCACTAAACGCACATATTCTCCTTGATGATCCGCTAAGCAACCTTCGAGGGCTGATAGGACTTCGGCTTCACGGGTACTTTCAATGGGCGCGCAACTTTGCCAAGAGTTGCGACTAAAGCGTCGTTTATCCGCGTGTTCCGTTCCAATTTGATAGCCTTGGTGCAGCAGGTTTCGCACTTGTTCAACGGTCTCTCGATCTAAGCTACTGTTGGCACCATTGCCGTTATACTGGCTATAACTTTGACGACCATTCCTGCCATGACTCGCTGCCGGTGCAGCTTGAGCCCCTTGATTGGTAGAAGCACTTTGTTTTCCGGGCTGCTGAATCAAAGTCTCTAAGACTCGGCGCTTGGCTTTGGGATCAATGCCCACGAGGCGCACATAGTCTTTCGGATGTTGGGCTAAGCAGGCATTCAATTCTGACAGGACTTGATTCACATTCCCTTCCAATTGTCCGGCATTTTGCCAGGAATTGCGACGGAAGCGGCGTTGATCAGCATATTCTAAGCCGATGTTATACCCTTGGTTGACCAGTGATCGCACTTGTTCGGCAAGATCTCCGCCCACTGCTTCGCTTCCGCCACGACTCGCTTGACTAGCTTGAGAAGTTCCGTGTTTGCCAGCAGTGCCATTTTGTTGTCCAGGCTCTTGAATCAGCTGTTCTACAACCCGCCGTTTTGCTTTCGGATCAATACCAATTAAGCGGACATATTCACCGCTATATTCTGATAAACAGGCTTCTAATTCCGCGATCGCGCCTGCAACTTGACGGCTTTGGATCGGTGCGCCATTTTGCCAAGAATTGCGACTAAAGCGTCGTTTATCGGCGTGTTCCACACCAATTTGATAGCCTTGATTGAGCAGCGATCGCACTTGTTCTGTTGTATCTTGGTCTAAACCACCGCTGCTTTGACTGGCTCCCTGGTAGCTTTGACGACGATAACTGGGCTGATATCCGCCATTGGTGCTACTGTAACTGGTGTTTGCACTGGGTTGATCGCTCGGTGTTTGAATCACCACCTCCGAAACCCGTCGTTTCGCCTTGGGATCAATCCCAAACAAGCGAACATATTCTCCTGCGTGTTCGGCTAAACAAGCTTCTAACGCTTGAATAACACTGCGTTCTTGCATTTCTTGAATCGGTGCGCAATTCTGCCAGGAATTGCGACTAAAGCGTCGTTTGTCTGCGTGTTCGGTACCAATTTGATAGCCTTGTCGCAGCAGCGATCGCACTTGTTCGATTGCTTCTGGTTTCAAGTTCGTTCCCCCCTGTGATTGCTTGCTTCCATTCGGACTGGGTTTATTCACCACTTTTTGATAACTGGCTTTTGCCCCATTGCCATTACCCGGTTGCTCTGGTTGAGCCCCTTCATTTCTGACTTGGATAATACAACTCGCATCCCGAGCACAGTGATATCCTGCTCTGAGTGCTTCATTCACTTCCACAACATGGTGAGCAAATTTGCGGTCTGACTCTTGAACATCCGGTAAGCGGTCAGCTTGTTGTTGATTGGTGATAATCGCACCCGAAGGGATATATTTTCCGGGCGGGATCTCCACATCTTGAATGAGGGCATGCATCATCACAATGCAATCATCGCCAACACGCGCATTAAACACGGTGGAACGGAACCCAATAAAGCAATTATTACCGATATAACAGGGACCATGAATTAGAGCCATGTGGGTAATACAAGTATCCTCTCCAATCCAGACCGAATAATGCTTCCGATCTTCCCCAACCACACGCCCTTCTTCTAAACCATGAATAACGACTCCATCTTGGATATTCGTTCCTTCTCCAATGGCAAAAGGTGAGCCTTCATCAGCGCGAATTGAAGTTCCTGGTGCAACCAGGACATTCGCTCCGACCCAAACATCACCAATAATGTTGGAAAAGGAATGGACATAAGCACTTTCGTCTATTTGGGGTTCGGCGAGGGCTTTTGACCAAGGAGTGGGTGGAGCCGCTTCACTGCGGACTGCCATTGTTTGTTCCTCCTAAATGTAAACGCTTTTGTTTTAGGCAAAAGAGCGATATAAACGTCAATTTTGACTGTCTTGACATCTTCTCGCCCTCTCTTTCAAGCTTGCTGCCTGAGTTGACTCGCTTTGGGGTGAGATCTTCGGGCTGATTTTCTAGAGAAAGTTCGTCATTGGTTGAACAGAGCGTTAATTCACGCTAAACCGTTTGACGAGACAGGTCTTTTCATTTCTCACCCCTGCGGCGGGACTAAAATTAGTTTTTATTTTATTCACCGTATAGTCGGCGATTATTCACAGTAACAGTATCAATAATGGCAACAACCATGGCATCAAGGGGACGGTTTTGATGATTTTCTGTTTGGCGAGCAGCGCTACCGCGGTTAACCAAGACCCATTCCCCTAGTCCAGCACCAACCGGATCGGCAGCGACTTCGTATTCCGGAAGCAGTTCACCGCTAGCATCAATAAACTGCAACAAGAGTAATTTGACACCGGTCATACTCGGCAATTTTTGTGTGCCAACCACTGTTCCGCAAACTTTTGCCATCTGCATAATCTAGATTACTGGCGAGTGATGTTGCGAGGGGTACCAACGCCTTCGCGGAATTGTTCTACTTCTTCGGTATAACGAATCGGTAAGACGTATTCTAAGTTTTCGTGAGGACGAGCAATAATATGGGTGGATAAGACTTGTCCCCCATTGACTCGTTTCACAGACTCAGTACCAGCGCTCACTGAAGCCTGAACTTCGGAAACATCACCGCGCACAATGACGGTTACACGACCGGTTCCAATTTTTTCATAGCCCACTAAGGTGACACGGGCTGCTTTAACCATTGCGTCTGCGGCTTCCACGACGGCGGGAAAGCCTAGCGTTTCTATCATTCCTACTGCGACTGCCATTTGTTTGGTTTCCTCCTCGGAGTTGAGCGTTGTTAATTCACGACATGGAACGGCGGGGACATCTCAATCGAGACTGATGCCAAATCACGGGATTAGGTGGGATGCTTGAAATGCCCCCATTAAAATTATCGGAACTGTTCTACTGCTTCGGTGTAGCGAATCGGTAGGACGTATTCCAGGTTTTCGTGGGGACGAGCAATAATGTGCGTTGATAAGACTTCCCCCCCATTCACTCGGTTGGCAGAGTCTACCCCAGCACTGACTGAGGCTTGCACTTCGGAAACATCGCCACGAACAATGACGGTGACACGACCGGTTCCGATTTTTTCATAGCCCACTAAGGTGACACGGGCTGCTTTAACCATCGCATCGGCTGCTTCCACGACGGCGGGAAAGCCTAGCGTTTCTATCATTCCAACCGCAATTGGCATTGTTGTTTTCCTCGATTGTCAAGCTAGAGATTTGTCTATACAAAAGTGTCAATTTTGGCACACTTCAGGGCAACTTGACTCTTCAGTTACTTTTTAGGCAACAGAGGAGCTTTTCCCTGACAAAAATTTGAAGGTGCTCATTTTTTGACGAGGTAGGTTATTTTCCCTACCAAAAAAAAGCATAAATGACATTGTCGCTTTTGACAATATAAAATATCATAATATTTTCAAATTACTCTGTTTAATATTTTTTAATATTGATGATTGGTTATGATTCCGAGACGAGGAGATGCTTCTCTCTATCGAGAATGAGAAGACTGTTTTATAATTGTCTGGGGCGGGACAACTATATAAGTAGAATTGAATGGGACCGTTTAAAAATTCTGATAATGGCGTCAAGAAAAAATCAATCTCTGAAACTTGATTGACAGGTCACGCCTGATCGCTATTGACGAAATGCTTTTTATTGTCGGATGATCACGCACCACAACAGTCTTTTTTTCTCTAGGTAATTGTCCTTATTTATAACGATAATATTTTCTAATCTTTACCATAAGCACTATCAGCATTCGAGTTTATTTAATACAAACACAGTCACAAATAAAGCACTTTACTAAGTAAAACCGATCAGAATAATTAACGGAATATTCTTGCACTTAGTTAGTCAAATTTAGGCGCTTTTTCAGGAAAAGAGGTGGTCTTAGTAGAAGATAGCAACCGATTTAATTTAAAATTAATATTGTTAGTTAAGGAAAATTTTTTGTATGGGCGATTTGTTAGTACAAGAAACCGTCTTAATCCCCTTCTATGGACTAATAGGGGCGGTATTGACCCTTCCTTGGTCAATGAGATTAATTCGTCGAACCGGACCGCGACCAGCCGCTTATATTAATTTATTGATGAGCTTGATCGCGTTTGTTCACGGGTCAGCAGCATTTATTCTAATTTGGGAAAAACCCCCCCAAGAATTGATCTTTCATTGGTTGAAAGTAGCTGACTTAGACCTGACTTTAGCCATTGAAATTTCTCCGATTAGTATCGGGGCATTAGAGTTAGTTACAGGCATTACTGTTGTTACTCTGATCTATGGCTTAGGTTATATGGAAAAAGATTGGTCACTGGCGCGATTTTACGGTTTAATGGGCTTTTTTGAAGCCGCTTTATGTGGAATTGCCCTTAGTGATTCTTTACTTTTAAGTTATGGTTTGCTAGAGCTTTTAACCCTCTCTACCTACTTGTTAGTGGGATTTTGGTACGCTCAACCTTTAGTGGTGACTGCTGCCCGTGATGCCTTTTTAACCAAGCGTGTCGGCGATATTATTCTGCTGATGGGGGTGGTCGCGCTTTCTAGTTATGGGGTTGGCTTGACATTTACTGAAATTGGTGCTTGGAGTACCAATGCCGATTTAGCCCCTTTCAGCGCAACGTTACTTGGTTTAGCCCTAATTGCGGGACCGGTTGGAAAATGTGCCCAATTCCCTCTAAATTTGTGGTTAGATGAAGCCATGGAAGCGCCGAGTCCAGCATCTCTAATGCGGAATTCGATTGTGGTCACAGCCGGGGCTTATGTCTTGATTAAGCTGCATCCGATTTTTGAACTCTCACCGCTAGTGGGAGAAGTCTTAATTGCGGTGGGGCTAGTGACTGCTGTGGGGGCTTCTTTTGTCGCGATCGCGCAAATTGATTTAAAACGGACGCTGTCTCACTCCACGAGCGTCTATTTAGGGTTAGTCTTTGTTGCCGTTGGCTTTGGGCGCTTAGATATTGCCTTATTGTTATTGTTGATTCACGCGATCGCGAAAACCTTGATGTTTATGACCGTCGGCTCGATCATTCTCACCACCAATGACCAAAATATTACGCAGATGGGGGGATTATGGTCAAGAATGCCCGTAACGACCCTTTCTTTTTTGGTGGGTGCCTCCGGTTTAGTTGTTTTATTGCCTCTCGGTAACTTTTGGGTGATGGGACAATGGATTGAGAGCTTTAAAACGCTTCCGGAATGGCTATTACCCTTCATTATGCTGATTAATAGCCTCAGTGCGATCAACTTAACTCGAGTGTTTCGTCTCGTCTTTCTTGGAAAACCGCAAGCGAAAACGCGACGCGCCCCAGAAGTCAACTGGCCAATGGCATTTCCGATGGTCAGTGTCATGGTGATCGCGCTGCTTGCCCCCTTAATTCCCCAACGTTGGCAACTGTGGTTTGCCCAAACCGGTTCAATTGCTAGCACTGCCACTGTACTGAATCAACCGGAGATGTTACTACTCGTCTTATCGGGTGCTGTCGGTGTGATTTTAGGGGCAACGATCGCGCTTCCTCGCACCTGGATGCGACCGGTTCGCAGCAGTTCTCGGTTTCTCCAAGATTTTTTGGCTTACGACTTTTATCTAGAGCGGGTGTATCGTTGGACTGTGGTCTTAGCTGTGGAACTGGCGTCTAAATTTAGTGCTTGGCTTGATCGATACATCATTGATGGTGTGGTGAACTTAATTGGCTTTGGTACCCTCTTCAGTGGTCAAAGCTTGAAATATAGTGCATCTGGACAATCCCAATTTTACTTACTGACCATTTTGATTAGTGGTGCTTTATTGTTGACCCTTTTAATTAACTGGTCGTTTTAGTCAATCGTCATTTGTCACCTGTAATTGGCGATGACAACCAATAACAAATCACGAATAATAAATAACGAAAAAATGCTGAGTACTTTAATTTGGATTCCTGTGATCGGTGGTATCATCATCGGTTTTTTACCGGATCAACAAGCAGAAAAATCGCGCCCTCTCGCTTTAATAATTGGTAGTATTCTGCTGGCTATAACTTTTGCCATTGGCTTGCAATTTGATCCCACTCAAGAAGGGCTCTTTATGTCAGAATCCTTGCCTTGGCTGGAACAACTGGGACTCAACTATTATCTGGGCGTTGATGGCTTAGCCTTACCGCTGATTTTTATTAATAGCTTTCTCACCCTGATTGCCATTTATGCCAGTCCTCCGAAAATTGCGCGATCGCGCTTTTACTATGCCCTCTTACTCCTCCTTAGTGCAGGAACAGCCGGTGCTTTTTTAGCGCAAAATGTCCTTCTCTTCTTTCTGTTCTACGAAATTGAACTTATTCCGCTCTATTTCCTTATTGCCATTTGGGGTGGAGAAAACCGAGGTTATGCAGCAACAAAATTCTTACTCTACACTGCCATTTCCGGCGCATTAGTCTTAGCCTCTTTCCTGGGTATTGTTTGGCTCACCGATGCTTCTAGTTTCGATTATGAACCTTTACAAGCACAGGTTCTGCCCTTAGGCAGTCAAATTGTTCTGTTGCTAATTCTTCTGGCGGGATTTGGCATCAAAATTCCGATTTTTCCCTTCCACACTTGGCTTCCGGATGCTCACGTCGAAGCCTCAACCCCAATTTCTGTCTTATTAGCCGGTGTCCTCCTTAAACTGGGAACCTATGGCATTTTACGTTTTGGCATTGGCTTATTTCCCGATGCTTGGTCAGTTCTCGCCCCTTATTTAGCAATCTGGGCAGCAATTAGTGCCTTATTCGGTGCGTTAGCTGCCATTTCGCAAAAGGACATGAAACGCGTTGTTGCTTATTCTTCCATTGCTCATATGGCGTATATTTTACTCGCCGCTGCTGCGGCGACCCCGTTAAGTTTGGTCGCTGCTGTGGCACAAATGATCAGTCATGGTCTAATTTCAGCGTTATTATTCCTCTTAGTGGGAACCGTAGGTAAGAAAACCGGAACGCGGGATGTGGAAACATTAAGAGGATTACTCAACCCAGAACGAGGTTTACCCATTATTGGCAGTTTAATGATCTTAGGGGTCATGGCAAGTGCTGGGATTCCAGGAATGGTCGGCTTTATCTCCGAATTTTTAGTCTTTCGCGCCACCTTCTCAATGTTTCCCATTGCAACTTTATTTTGTTTAGTGGGAACGGGATTAACTGCTGTTTACTTCCTACTCATGATTAACCGTGTCTTTTTTGGCCGGTTACCCCAAGCTTTTAGTAACTTACCCGCTGTCCCTTGGTCGGATCGAATTCCAGCAGTTGTTTTAGCTGTTTTGATTGTTGCTTTAGGCTTACAACCCAGTTGGCTAGTCCGTTGGAGTGAAACCGAAACCGCGGCTTTATCGCAAGTCAATACAGAAACCATCGTTAGTCAACAATTAACTGGCAATCACTAGCAAGACAGTATAAAAAATAATCATTATGGTCATCACACAGTTTGAACCGTCTCAACATCGCCTCGCCGAAGATATCTATCGTTTAGAAGCTGGAGAAGCATTGTTAAAAGATTCTCCAACCAATTTGATTGAAGTGGTCGGAATTTTGAAAAGTTATGGGGTCGTCTTAGATGCCTATGCCCAAAACTTGAAATATATTGCAGAAGAACAGTTTTTAATCTTCTTCAATTTCTTTAAGTATTTTAATGGCGAAATCACTCCCCAAAAATTATTCCGTCATTGGTGGCATGATCGCATTAACTATGAATATGCTGAATATACCATGCGAGCGATGATGTGGCATGGGGGCGGGGGATTAGATGCTTATTTAGATAGCCCTGAATTTCGCGAAGCGGCAGAGCAAGTGATTCAGGCCAAGTTTAAATGGAATCCTTTGATGAGGGGAGTTCACGCCATTTTCAATGACTTTTTACCGGAACATTTGCGTCAAATGGCTTATTATAAGGGCTTGGGCGATTTCTGGACGATTATGAGTAAGATATTCTTAGAACTCAGCGATCGCTATTTAAAGGGAGAAATTCAATCCATTCCTGATGTAGTTGAACATATTAAACAGGGTTTAGTCGCTGATGCCAATACACCCATTACTTATCGCGTCAAAATTCGTGGTGAAGGATACGATTTAATTCCCAAATCAGCCGGACTCACTTTTCTCTCCGATACAGCTATTCCTTATGTCGAGTCTATTTTCTTCCGTGGCACCCCTTTTCCGGGTTTGGTTTCTTTCAATGCCCAAGCCTACCAAATTCCAGTGCAACAAGAAGAGTTTGCGTATGGGGCTTTGAATGCAGATGTGATTGCGACAGGAACCGCAGGTGTTCCACCCACATTATTAATGCAGGATATGAGGCATTATCTTCCTGACTATTTGCGAGAATTTTATCAACAGTCGGGGCGTGGTGAAGGTGACTTATTAGTCAAAATTTGTCAAAGCTTTCAAAAGTCAATGTTTTGTGTAACCACCGCAGCTGTTAAAGGTCTAGCTCCTCATTCCTTTGATACAAATAATCTAGAAGAAAAGCGAGAAAATCGGCGTTATCTGGAGCAATGGATGGATAAAATCCTGAATACTCGCTTAAAACTCGCAAATACTGATTATAATGCTGAGTCAGTCTTCTAGCTGAATTATTTGGACGGCGAGAGCAATCTTGAAAAAATCAGAGCCCTTGACCACCGGTCATTCGCAGGTAAGGAGGAGCGCTGAAACTTGATTCCAGAGGAGCTTCTTAGCACGAATACAATGCCGCTTCCGTTCCGTTGACCCTTACGATTGTGGAGAATAGATACCGTAAAAAAGCTGAAACGGTCGAGAATAGGAGTGACTATTTTTACATTTTGTGATGTACGGTGTCCCCTTTTTAGGCTACATTTAAATTATCAGGGATTCATAACATGAAGGAGGTTTTTATGTTCTTAAAACATAAACCCAGTGGTGATCTGGTAGAAGTCCTCACTATACCTGAAATTTACAATCCTGGGGAAAAAATGATTCAAGGGCGTTTTCATGCCGGAGAAGAAATGCAAGATCCGGAAAATTTTCCGAAAGAAGACTTGATCTTTCCTTCGGGAGAAAGTTTACCGCAATGCTGGTTAGATCCGGCTTATTTACAACACTTACCTGAAAAAAAAGCGGTTGCACTGCGGTAAGAAGAGGTGAATGAGGTGAAGGCTAACCAATGCTAAGGGGAAGACTCTGTTGTCTCATAATAATGAAGGTAATGTGAGAAGCCCTAATCCCAAGGGTGGATTACCCACGATTCATTGACTCATTCTCGATTGCAACAACTTTCTTCTCATTTTCGGGTAATCTGTCCCCAATCAGATTACCCTTTTTCAATTTTGTTTTGATTCAAAACTCCACCATTGCAGCCTGATCTAAATTTAAAAGAGTCATTCTAGAGAAAGTAGCGTGATATGGCAAAGCGACTAGGGGATCGCGATTTTTGGCAGACAACTGGGCGAAGAACCTACTCTTCTTCTGCTTCAGCAGTTTCAGAAAACTCAGCATCAGTTGCTTCACTGTTTTTCTTGGACTTTTTATTCGTAGCCGAATTAGCTGGTACAAGTGCCCCCAGCTCAATTTTTTCGTGAACGGCAGCTTCTATTTCAGCGACCTTTTCTGGATTGTCCTCTAAATATTTGATCGTATTGTCACGCCCTTGGGCAATATTATCTCCCTGGTAGCTATACCACGCCCCTTTACGATTAATGACATCGGTTTGTTCGGCAATATCCACTAAGCAGCCCAACTGAGAAATACCATGTCCGAAGATAATGTCAAACTCAGCAATGCGAAAGGGAGGAGCAACTTTATTCTTAGCAACTTTTACTTTCGCCCGAATGCCATATTCTCCTTCACTTCCCTTTTTCAAGGTTTGAATCCGTCTAATGTCAAGACGCACAGAACAATAAAACTTCAGGGCGTTACCACCGGTTGTTACTTCTGGACTACCATAAGTCACTCCAATTTTTTGTCGGAGTTGGTTGAGAAAGATCACCGTACAGCCCGATTTACCAATATTACCGGCAATTTTCCGCAGGGCTTTACTCATCAAACGGGCTTGTAAACCCACTTGCGTATCTCCCATTTCCCCTTCAATTTCAGCACGGGGGGTTAAGGCGGCTACAGAATCAACAACAACAATATCCACAGCAGCTGAACGCACCAGTTGATCGACAATTTCTAATGCTGATTCACCCGTATCTGGTTGAGAGACTAAAAGGTTTTCAATATCAACGCCTAACGCATCAGAATAAGTGGGATCTAGGGCGTGTTCCGCATCCACAAAAGCAGCAACCCCTCCTGCTTTTTGGGCTTCCGCGATCGCGTGGAGGGCTAATGTTGTTTTCCCTGAACTTTCTGGACCGTAGATTTCAATAATTCTCCCCTTGGGTAATCCTCCTCCCAAGGCAATATCAAGAGTATGAGCACCGGTAGGGATGGTTTCTACCTTCATCTGCGCTGCATCCCCAAGGCGCATAATCGAACCTTTACCAAAATTGCGCTCGATTTGATTGAGAACCAAATTTAGCGCTTTCTCTTTATCGGGATTATTGGTCATTGTGGTGGTTGTTGCCATTGTGGTAACGGACTCTCTCCATGAGCTTATTTGAGCAATGTTGTTCTATTGTATCTACTTTGCACTCAAATGATGAATAATTAATCAACTTTACGGATAAAATAGTGCAAAAACTCTGATGCTAGAGATTTTTGCACTGACTTGAGAGCTCTACGTTCGGAAAGAACGGGTGAGTGATTAACTCAAAGCAAAAGATAAACCACAACTGCAAGTATTAACCGCTTGTGGATTTTTAAAGCGGAAACCCCCTCCCATTAAATCTTCGGTATAATCGAGGGTCAATTGATGAAGATAAGGAAAGCTTTTTTCATCAATGACCACCGAAAAATCAGGTTGAGGGTAGACGCGATCGCTGGTGCCAATTGCTGGTGCCCAGCCTAGGGTGTAATACAGTCCAGAACACCCTCCTTCTTCGACGCCTAATCGCAGATAGCAAGCTTCTTGCCCACGAGTGGCTTGAAGGCGCTTAATTTCTTGTCGAGCAGCATCACTAATTTGAATCATTAAGCTGAATGGCGAGCATAATCGTCCTGAAAGCGAATAATATCATCTTCCCCTAAGTATTCTCCATTTTGGACTTCAATGAGGACTAAGTTAATGACACCAGGGTTTTCGAGACGGTGAGCCGTACACTGGGGAACATATGTGGACTGATTGGTGGTTAAAATTTCTTCGTGATCGCCGCAAATAACTTTTGCTGTTCCTGACACAACAATCCAGTGTTCACTGCGGTGGTGATGCATTTGTAAACTCAAGCGATGTCCAGGCTTGACCTCAATCCGCTTGATTTTATATCCACTCCCTTCTTCAAGGGTGGTAAAGGATCCCCACGGACGAGATTCGGTTTCTGTTGCTGCAGAAAATTGGAGAGCGGAGGCAAATGTCAGAGTTTCTGTGTTAGACATAATTTTTCTCTATTAATTATTAATACTGAAGGCTGGAACACACAGCGATCTCAGAGCAAGGCAATGAGGAATCAAAAAATTTCGGAGAGATCACTTATCCTAAATTTTGCCATAACTCTCCCCTGAAAAAGTATAATCATGACTTAATTTTTTTTTATTATTTGCTATTTTCAAATATCGGGTCATCCGCCATGTCAAAATTAGCTGTTACATTTTGCACATCATCCAATTCCTCCAAAGCATCCATGAGTCTCAGCAACAATTTTGCTTGCTCTGAATCACTTATTTCAACAGAGTTATTCGCGAGCCAGCGTAATTCTGCTTCTTTCACCGGAAAACCCTGTTCCAGTAAAGTTTGATTCAGCTGTTCGAGATGGGTGGCTTCGGTAAAGACTTCAGCACTGGGATCATCATTATTCATCTCATAAGTTTCTGCACCTCCTTCCACAGAGGCTTCTAACAGTTCCTCTTCATCAATCTCCCCCTCTAGACGCACCACACCCTTTTGTTCAAACATCCAGCTAACGCAGCCCGTTTCGCCTAAGTTACCGCCATTTTTAGAGAACGCAGAGCGTAAATCGGCTGCGGTACGATTGCGATTATCGGTGAGGGCTTCAATGAGAATCGCTACGCCACCCGGACCATAGCCTTCATAACGAATCGCTTCGAGTTGGGCTTCATCACTTCCCATGGTTCCCGCACCTTTCGCGATCGCGCGCTCAATATTATCGTTGGGGATGCTGGCGGCTTTAGCTTTGTCGATTGCTGTTCGCAATTGAAAATTTGCTTCAGGATCCGGTCCCCCATTGCGTGCTGCCACAATGATGGCGCGAGACAGTTGGGTAAAGGTTTTCCCTTTTTTGGCATCGACCCGCGCTTTTTGCCGTTTAATATTTGCCCACTTACTATGTCCTGCCATATTGGTTATTCGTCATTAGTCATTAGTCATTGGTCATTGGTCATTGGTCATAAGTCCCTTGGTTATAGCAATTGTGAATTTTTAATGATTAACGACTGGTTAACAGTCACTAAAAAAAACAAATAACGAAGGACAAAGGACAAATGACAGTGTTAAGTCTCATTCCCTATCCCTAAATCTACCTCTGGCTCCGATGACGTTGTAAACTAAGCAGGGTAGGGTACGACAACCCTCTAGCATAATATCAATTGTACTGAGGAGACGATATGGCGCTTGAATATCCTAGCGATTTGAAATACCTTGACTCCCACGAATACGTGCGAGTAGAGGATGAAACGGCAACCATTGGCATTAGTGCCTTTGCCGTGGATCAACTGGGAGATATTGTTTTTGTTGAACTCCCGGATGTTGATGAAACGTTGGAAAAGGGAGAAACCTTTGGCACTGTGGAATCAGTGAAAGCGGTAGAAGATATGTATGCGCCGGTATCGGGCAAAGTCATTGAACAAAATACCGCTGTGGTTGATGCCCCAGAAACAATTGTAGAAGATCCCTATGGTGCGGGCTGGCTGTTGAAAGTGCAGCTTAGTAACCCAGAAGAAGTCAATGACGCCCTTTCGGCAGATGAATATCGGGCTAAAGTTGAAGGAGAATAAAGTCTGGGGAGAAAAATTAATCTTCCCCGCCAAATTTGTTACAAATTGATACAGGAGGACTCGCTAAGTTCTTTAGTGTAGTAAACATATCCGTTTTCTATGGTTAGTTTAGATTCAAGAACAAGACAAACGACAACGAAACAAGAGCGTTCCCCCGTGGAAGAAGTTCTCGGATTAGAGGATCAGTTCGTGAATCGTCACGTTGATCCGACATCGGAAGAAATTGACCAGATGCTCAAGGCATTAGGCTTTTCTTCGTTGGATGCGCTCATTGATGAGACGGTTCCCAGTTCGATTCGCTTGCAAAAGCCGTTAGATCTACCGGAACAAAAAAGTGAACATGAAGCCCTGAAACAACTGCGCGCGATCGCGTCTGAAAATCAGGTGTTTCGCTCTTTTATTGGCATGGGATATTACGACTGTATTACCCCGGCTGCGATTCAACGGAATATTCTGGAAAATCCGGGTTGGTATACCGCTTACACGCCCTATCAACCGGAAATTGCCCAAGGGCGCTTAGAAGCGCTGCTGAATTTCCAAACGATGGTAAGTGATTTAACAGGGTTGGAAATTGCTAACTCTTCGCTGTTAGATGAAGCCACCGCAGCAGCGGAAGCGATGAGCATGAGTGTGGGCGTTTCTAAAAGTAAAGCTACGACTTTCTTTGTTTCGGAGGAATGCCATCCGCAAACCATTGAAGTCCTACAAACGCGGGCGCAACCTCTAGGATTAGACATTCTGGTGGGCAATCACCGTGAATTTGACTTTAGTACACCGATTTTTGGCGCACTTTTACAATATCCGACCACAGAAGGCAAAATCTGTGATTATCGGGAGTTTGTGGAAAAAGCCCATGAACAGAAAGCGTTAGTCACGGTTGCAGCGGATCCTTTGAGTCTGGCGCTATTAACGCCTCCTGGAGAATGGGGAACTGATATCGCAGTGGGCTCTAGCCAACGGTTTGGGGTACCGTTAGGGTATGGTGGACCACACGCCGCGTACTTCGCAACGAAAGAGAAATACAAACGTCAATTACCCGGCAGATTAGTCGGTGTTTCTAAAGATACACAAGGAAAACCAGCGCTCCGCCTCGCGTTACAGACGCGAGAGCAGCACATTCGGCGCGATCGCGCAACCAGTAATATTTGCACCGCGCAAGTGTTACTCGCCGTGATTGCTTCTATGTATGGGGTCTATCATGGTCCCGACGGCATCAAACGCATTGCCGAAAAAGTGCATCGTTTGACCGTAACCTTAGCCGAAGGTTTAAAACGCATTGGTTATACCATCGCATCTGAACCTTACTTTGACACCTTAAAAATTGAAACCAATAACGCACCACAAACCCAGCAAGCGATTCTGCAAGCAGCAGAAGAACAACAAATAAACTTGCGCAGCTATGCTGATGGTGCATTGGGTATTAGTCTCGATGAAGCGACAACCGTAGAAGATGTAACAACTCTTTTACAGTTATTTGCGGGAACAGAAACCCTTCCTTTCTCCCTAGAAGAATTAGTTCCCGAACTGACATTTGAGTTTCCTGAACTGTTTAATCGTACTAGCAGTTATCTGACAGAAGCAGTCTTTAATCAGTATCACTCGGAAACGAAACTGGTTCGTTATCTCAACCATCTCCAAAGCAAAGATTTATCGTTAACCACATCTATGATTCCCTTGGGATCCTGTACGATGAAGCTCAACGCTGCTGCTGAGATGTATCCCGTAACCTGGGCAGAATTTGGCAAAATTCATCCTTTTGCCCCGAAATCGCAAACCAAAGGCTATCAAACCCTATTTGAGCAGCTAGAAACGTGGTTATCGGAGATTACAGGCTTTGCTGATATTTCCCTACAACCCAATGCAGGCGCACAAGGGGAATATACAGGACTACTGGTGATCCGTCAGTACCATCAAACGCGAGGAGAAGGTCATCGCAATATTTGCTTAATTCCTGAATCCGCACACGGAACGAACCCGGCTAGTGCAGTCATGTGTGGGATGAAAGTCGTTCCCATTCAGTGTAATGAACGGGGAGACATTGACCTGGATGACTTACGTACCAAAGCTGAAAAGCACAGTGATAATCTCGCTGCGTTGATGGTTACCTATCCCTCCACACACGGGGTATTTGAAACCGAAATTCAAACCATCTGCGAGACAGTTCACCAGCACGGCGGACAAGTGTATCTCGATGGGGCAAATATGAACGCGCAACTCGGACTCTGTCGTCCTGGGGATTATGGTGCAGATGTTTGTCACCTCAACTTGCACAAAACGTTCTGTATCCCTCATGGGGGTGGCGGTCCTGGTATGGGTCCCATTGGGGTTCAAGAACACTTAAAACCCTTCCTCCCGCGTCATCCTGTCATTGAAACTGGTGGGGAACAGGCTATTGGTGCGGTTGCTGCTGCGCCTTGGGGAAGTCCGAGTATTCTGCCGATTTCTTGGATGTTTATTGCCATGATGGGCGGTACTGGACTCACTCACGCCAGCAAAGTCGCGATTCTCAACGCGAACTATATGGCGCACCGTTTGGATGAACATTATCCTGTTTTATACAAAGGGAATGCGGATTTAGTCGCGCATGAATGTATTATTGACCTGCGTCTAGTCAAGAAGAGCGCCAATATTGGTGTCGATGACATTGCCAAACGGTTAATGGACTTTGGTTTTCACGCCCCAACGGTATCTTGGCCCGTTGCGGGAACGATGATGATTGAACCGACAGAAAGTGAGTCGAAAGAAGAATTAGACCGCTTCTGTGATGCGATGATTGCGATTCGTCAAGAAATTGCTGCCATTGAAATGGGAGAAGTCGATCCTGAGAATAATGTTCTTAAAAACGCCCCTCACACCCATGAAATGGTGATTGGGGATGATTGGCAAAATCCTTACTCTCGGGAAAAAGCAGCGTATCCTACCGACTGGTTACGGGATTATAAGTTCTGGCCAGCCGTCGGACGGATTGACAATGCCTTCGGTGATCGCAATTTGGTCTGTTCCTGTGTAGGAATGGAAGCCTATACCGAGTAACGCTTAACTGGTAAGGAGTTATCAGCACACGATAAGGTGGGTATTGCCCACCTTTTTTTATCGGTTCAGTTTGAGCGTGATGGGTTCGCCGCTACCTTAGATTTAGTATGAATTGATCAACAAAGAGTTGATAAAATTTCTGTATATGTTATGTCTGAACGTGATGAGTACATTGGCAAATTTGATCCGTATCGAGATAAGGATGGTCAAGTATTAGAAACTTCAGAAATGTATGTAAAGCGAATGCAGACGGAGCATTTGCCTCATTGGCCAGAAGAAGTGTTAACAGAGTGGTTCTACCGGCATCGAGGGCATCTTGAAAAATACGCGTTTTTGAGGTACGAAACATTTCATTTTGAACAACAAACATGGCCTCTTGCTTGGATCCCTGGGCGTGAAGCATTTGATCATGGGGATTTCTGCGACAAATTTAGTAATATTCAGCTGCGTGCCGAAAAAAAAGATGACTGGCTTGCCAATCACATGTTGAAGCACGGAACATGGAATACACCAATTGTTCTACTTCACAATCTCGATAGTGAATATAGATTTCCCTGCGGGAAACCACTAAAGTCACCTTATCATCTTCTTGAAGGGCATCGTCGCTTGTCCTTTCTTAATGGCTTACGGAATATAGATAAAGCACTTGCTGAGCATAAAATGTGGCTAGTGAGGCTTGGGTACTAGATTATGTAACTTCGCTGTTGGCTACGGCAAGCACCTGCTTGACTAATTCATAAATACTGAACTAATATAAATATTAGGGGCTATGCCCAGGGGTAGTCGTAGGACTGCCGAATTAAACCGCGCCAAATAAGGTGGTAGCGGTTTTAATTTTTTAAATTTGGATGATCAAAGCAATAGTATTTTATTCCCATTACTCCTAAATCCCTGAACTCTAAAACTGTATCAACTAACTTTTGATGCTGTTTTAGTGCTTGAAAGGCTAGGTTGTCAGGTTGTTCTTTTGACTTGGCTACTGGATACAAGCATAAGTCAGCAATTTGTAGAATAGGGTTACTTTTCGATTTACCTTCGATCCCGGT
>CAZAYV010000025.1:0-31594 GCA_964489465.1 uncultured Dactylococcopsis sp.
AGCGCGATCGCGCTTCCCCCCGCCCAAGGAATGCGACCAGAACCCCCCGCAACCTTTCGCCCGACTCTCATCGAACAATTGGGCTTACAACAGTTTTTTTCACCAGCCGGACGGATTATATTACGCAACTTAGAACGTCGCCCTGTTCGCGCCAGTTTATCTATTCTAGGGATTGCTGTTTCTGTGGCGATTCTCCTCACCGGGTTTTATTTACGAGATGCCCTAGATTGGCTAATGACAGTGCAGTTTCAAGTGATCCAGCGCGAGGATGTCACCTTAATTTTCAATCAACCCCGTTCTCAACGCAGTCTATATGACCTCAATCATCTTCCTGGAATCCTTTATGCAGAAGAGTTTCGGATAGTTCCCACCCGTCTGCGTCATCAGCATTATCAACATCGTCTCGCAATCACAGGATTACCCCTAGCAGGGGAATTGCGCCAACTGATTGATCAGCAATTACATCCAGTTCCCTTACCGCCAGACGGGCTAGTCTTAACCAATAAACTCGCAGCAATGCTCCATCTACAACCAGGGGATTTTGTGCAAGTGGAAGTCTTAGAAGGCGCACAACCGCAACGACAGATCCAAGTGACGGGCTTAGTCGATGAAATGGTGGGGTTATCCGCTTACATGAATCTTGAGGCTTTAAACGAGATGATGCGGGAAGGTAGCACGATTTCTGGGGCGTATGCGATTATTGATCGCGCACAAGAAGACAAACTGTATCGTCAATTGAAACAAACCCCTGTTATTGAAGGGGTTTCTTTTCGGGATGCACTCATCGAGAGTTTTAAAGAAATTAGTGGGGAAAATATGCAAATGATGACGGGAATTCTCGTTATTTTCTCCTGCATCATTACCTTTAGCGTTATCTATAATTCTGCTCGCATTGCCCTTTCTGAAAGAGGGCGGGAGTTAGCCAGTCTCCGGATTATGGGCTTTACGCAAACTGAAATCGCTTTCATTTTATTGGGAGAACAAGCGATTCTTACCCTGTTTGCCATTCCCGTTGGTATTGGCTTTGGTCTGGGGTTATCTGCGTTGATGGTCAAAGCCTATGATTCGGAATTATATCGCTTGCCCTTCGTCATTAGTCGCGCCACTTATGGTTTCACCACCATCACCGTTATCATTGCGGGTCTAATTTCTGGTTGCATCATTTATCGTCAACTGCAAAAACTTGATTTAATTGCGGTTTTAAAGACCCGAGAGTGATCAGTTGTAAAACTCACTGCTAGTAAGACTTTCCATAGAATTAACCACAAAGACACAAAGGACACAAAGTGTTGAAAAACTTCAACTGTAGCTTTATCTTTTCCAAATTACAAATAGCTACCGCTATAAAATTAAACTATAGCGTTGCTTAGTCGGTCGAGTGACCAGACAAAAGATTCAAAATGTAGGTTGGGTTGAGTTAACGAAACCCAACATCATTGACATACTCACTTACTGATTCAAGTCTCCTTAAACCAACAGAGGCGGAAGTCTCCTCAGTCGTGTAACAAAATGTGTCGGTAGATGTTATTTGTTCTGGGTGCTTTGTTCTTTGAGAAGTACATTAACAAATAATGGCATCTCTCAGATTGGAAGTAATAGTCCAAGTGCTTCCATTCTCTGTGTTCTCTGTGACTCTGTGGTTCATTTTGTCGCAATCGTTTTCAGAAATAGTATAAGGAAGATAAGGTTCAGAATTTATTTATTTTACCTGTCAGAGAACTACTAACAACTTCACTGATCCTATGTTTCTGAAGTGGTTCAATCCCCCCCAGTATCATGAAACTGTCTCAGTTACGTCCTAAATTATTTCGTTCTGAAGAAAGCTCAGAAAATGGTGCTAATCCCTCCAAAAAAGGCTTTCGATGGCGACCTTGGCTTTATCTTCTCGGTGGGTTAGGCATAACCGGTGCTATATTCTTCCTTTTTCGTCCTAGCCCGATTGTAGTGGAGGTGGCAACCGTTAAACGGGAAAATTTATCTGTCAGTATTGTTGAAGAAGGGGAAACTCGAGTGCGTGATCGGTATGTGGTTTCTTCGCCCGTTGCTGGCTATTTGCAGCGTCTTGAATTAGAGGAAGGCGATCAAGTGATCACTGGTGAAATGATCGCTCAAATTGATCCCCTCATTTTAGATAGTGAAGTGCAATCTTTACTTGCCGAAATTGAAAGTCTCAAAGCCGAAAAATCAGGGGTTGCAACTCTCAGACCTAAAAGTGCTGCCCTAACTCAAGCCGAGGCAAATATTTCCGCCACAGAAAGTCAGATTTCTGCCTCAAAAGCAGTCATCCAAGAACTACAAGCACGATTAAGCCAAGCCAAAAACGATCGCGCTCGTGCTGAATTTCTCCGCCAACAGGGAGCCATTTCCGAACAAGCCCTAGAATCTGCTCAACTCAATGAAACCGCGATCGCGCAAAATTTAGCAGTCGCCCAACAAAATCTCAATCGCGCCCAAGCTGAACTCCAACGCGCCGAAGCCCGTCGAGAGGAACTACAAGCCGAACAACAAGATCCCGACTATCTTTTAGCCGTCTATGACGCGCAAATTCGGAGTTTAGAAGCTCAACTCGCCGAACGAACGAATCGCGCCCAACGCACCAATATTAATGCCCCCACCAATGGTCAAGTGTTACGGGTTCACCAAAAAAGTGAACAATATGTAGAAGCGGGTGTCCCCTTATTAGAACTCGGTAATCCCCAAAAGTTAGAACTGGTTGTTGATGTGCTTTCCACGGATGCAACTCAAATTCAGCCGCGCGATCGCGTTTTAATGGAACAATGGGGCGGGGAGGAACTGTTAGTGGGAACAGTCAGAAGAATTGAACCGGCAGCATTTACCAAAGTTTCCGCCTTGGGTGTAGAAGAACAGCGCGTCAATGTCATTATTGATTTGGCTGACATCCCCAATAATTTAGGGGATCAATATCGGGTAGAAGCGCAAATTGTGGTCTGGGAAGAAGACAATGTTCTACAAGTTCCCATTAGTTCCTTATTTCGCTGCGAACAGGGCTGGTGTATTTTCACCGCAGAAGATGGCAAAGCAGAACGGATTCCTGTTGAAATTGGACAACGGAACAACCTTGCAGCACAGGTCAAGTCCGGCTTAGAGGAAGGAGAACAAGTCATTCTTTATCCCTCCGAACGCATTGAAGCGGGAACGACAATTACCCCCTCACTCTAATTTGTCGATGGTATTTTGTACGGTTTCATACAGTGGTTGGTTCCCTTGGTCTTCATATAATTGAGCCGCCTTTTCCAAATCCGCGATCGCGCTGTCTTTTTCGCCCATCGCCGCCCGAGTAACACCGCGATTGGCATAAGCATCTGCTAAGTCAGCATTTAAGTCTAGGGCTTTGTTATAATCCGCGATCGCGCTTTCTAATTTTCCTTGTTGAGCATGAGCAATTCCCCGATTGAGATAGATTCGCTCTTGATCGGGTTTCAGCTCAATTGCGCGATCATAATCGGCGACGGCTTTTTCATACTGACGTAGTTGAGTATGTGCTAAGGCGCGATCATAGTAAGCACCGGCATTCTCTGGATTCAGCTCAATCACTTGTGTTTGATCGGCAATGGCTTTGTCGAGTTCTCCCAATTCTAAATAACTAACGCCTCGAAAATAATAGGCTTTCTCTGCTGCTGGATCGTTATCAATTGCTTGCTCAAACGCTTCAACCGCCGTTTCATAGTCCCCTTGTTGATAAGCTGTCATCCCTTGTTCGAGTGCAGAGGGCTGCGTTTGCGCCCAACTCGGTGCAGCCGGCACAATTGTAAGCAACAACATGAGCAACGTGGACATTAGAAGAACAGTGAACTGTCTTGGCTTCAGAAATTGAGATGTCATGGTAAGTGTTTTCTGGACGCTTCGACCCTGATTGTAATATCAAATGGGTCAATGGTTACTATGAAGTGATGAATAGACAAGGGAGAAAGAACAACCCATCCCATTAAAGACGTTCCATGAAACCTCCCAACAAGCAATAAAGATCGATTTCGCTCTTTGTAAAGACTAGAATCGCAATTTCATCAATTCGTTAAACTCTCTTTGAGATAATCAATCAGACTAAACCCACCAATCAAAATTCCTGAGACAACAATCAAGGCGAGGAAACATACCACTAATCCTGCTAAGCAAATTGCGCCGTCATCTTCTTGTAAACCAAAACCGATAATAAAAATGCCAATTGCCGGTAAAGTATTGGTTCCCGGAATCGGAATCATCATCGAAATTGACATCAGCGCGATCGCGCTTCCTAAAATGACACGACCCCCCAAACTGGTACAGATATAGCTTAAACGAGGACGGGATAAATTTTCTAAACGCTGCAGCCAAGGCACCCCTTTCTTAATAAAACCTTGCACTTGCTTTAAATCTAACTGATGATGACGAACCCGTTGCGGAAACCAAGGTTCTTGTGCCCCGAACACCATTTGGCTAGCTAGTAAAAACATTGCCACACCAAAAGGAATCGAATAACCGGGCGCTGGAACGGGAAGTGCAGACGGGAGAGAAAGAAGAACAAATAAAAAGCCAAAAATGCGTTCTTTTGTTATGTCTAAGAAGTCAGCTAAATTAACTTGCGCTGCTCTTTCTTCTTCACAAAAATAACGGTATAACTCACGAGATAGTTTTGCCATTCACCCTCAATTGACCACAATTATCTAATGCATAAGCTTTCCATGCTTACTCGTGAGCAATTATAGACAATTTTGACCTCATTCTTAATATAATCGTCGTAAAATATAGTCGGCGAGTTCTCGCAGCGCTTGGGTTGAAGCAGAATCTTTTAAGGCATGGTCTAGACATTCTACAGCTACGTGACTATGATGAGCAGCAAGTTCCCGCGTCCGTTCAATTCCACTACTTTCTTTGACGAGCGCGATCGCGCGTTCTAATTCTCCTTCACCAGTAAATTCATTTTCAATGAGATCTTTCAACTCTGGCTTTTCTTCAAAGGCATAGAGCACCGGTGCGGTTAAATTCCCACTTTTGAGATCCGAACAAGCTGGTTTGCCAAGGACTTCACTTGTTGCCGTAAAGTCAAGGATATCATCCACAATCTGAAACGCTAAACCGAAATTCCGACCATAATGATAGAGTTGCTCACACACCTCGGGAGAAACCCCACTCAGGACGCCTGCAGCTTTTACGCTATTGGCAATCAAAGAGGCTGTCTTATAGTAACTCTTTTCTAAATAATCCGTAATCGATAGTTCCACATCAAACTGACTCAATCCCTGACGAATCTCACCTTCGGCAAAATCGCGAATGACCTCAGATAGCAGTTTGACAACCGCTAAATTATCCAAATTTGCTAAATACCAAGAGGATTGAGCAAAGAGAAAGTCTCCCGCGAGTACGGCAATCCGATTGCCAAATAAATTATTGACAGTGGCAACATTGCGGCGGGTTTCTGAGTCATCCACCACATCATCATGAACCAAGCTTGCAGTATGAATCATCTCCGTAATTTCTGCCAACCGTCTATGGTAGGATGTTAGATCGTTTCCAACCATGGTTGCCCGAGAAGCTAATAGAACGATAGCGGGGCGCAAACGTTTGCCGCCAGCCCCAAATAAGTGTTCTGCCGCCGCACCCAGGATGGGGTGACGCGCTCCAACGAGTTGTTTTAAGTTATCTGTCAATAAGCGCAGGTCTTCATCAACAGGAGCAAATAAGGATGTTACAGAGGTCATCGGTAAGCCTATATAGGGCGCAGTAGTAGATAAATGTTTACATATCTTTATAACAATTCTAATCTAAGCTCTACCGACATGAAAACAAGTACGAAAAGAAAAGCCACTCTCTTGTCAGTTCTTTCCCTGTTGGGCACTGAGTTTGAGAAGCTGACAAAAAATGATTGTCCAACCTAAAAATTTAGATGATCTCTTTTCAGAATTGTGCTAATCTTATCATTAAGGTTTAAATAGAGCTTAAACCTAAAGCTAGTTAATCTAAATTGAGTTGTAGAGATAGCTAGAGCTTTTCTTCAGGGCGATTGAGAAAGTACCCCTTTACCAGGTTCTGTTTCCATGCAAATGCTTGGTCCACTGAAATTAACCGCAGCTTTGCCCAAGGCAGGAAAAATTGGCAAGGAATATTTTCTAATTTGAGTGCGACATAGGTACTCACGTAGAATTGAAAATAAGCTGGTTAATTTAATCCCTAGTAAAGATTATTGTAAGCATTAGCCTCGCCAAAAGAAGGGAACTAGCAGACTCTTAATTAACTGTCCACTCCTCGCAACCACTTAATGATGAATATGTCCATTCTGATTCCACTTCTTGCTATTTCCTATCTCACGATGGTTTACGGTGTTCTGTTTGTAGCGCAACGAGTGCGCGATGTCCAATCGAATCGCACCTAGTGCAAGCTAGCGAATCAAGCACCACTCAATAATTAATCCAAATTAGGATAAAATGATCACGGCTTAATTCTAGCCGTGTTTTTTTTTGCTGGATTAAAAATGAGTGACTCCCAACAAACTAATCTTTTTGAGGATACTCCCTCTATTTCTCCACAGCAGTGGGAGCAAATCCCCTTTGAGCCTCAAATTCCAATTCTCCCAGGAACCTACAAAAATTTGAATGAATTAGCCTATCATTGTCGCCACTGTCAACGTTGTGAACTGGCTCAAACTCGTACCCAAGTCGTTGTCAGTCGTGGTAACCCAAAAGCAGATGTCATGGTTATTGGTGAAGCCCCAGGGCAAAGCGAAGATGAGCAGGGGTTGCCGTTTGTCGGGAAGTCCGGACAGTTACTCGATAAAATTCTCGCTTCCGTTGAATTAAGCCCTGAAGAAGATGTTTATATTTCTAATATCGTAAAGTGCCGTCCACCCCAAAATCGAAACCCTTCCACCAAAGAAATTGTTGCTTGTAAGTCGTACTTACTCGAACAGATTCGCCTCGTCAATCCCAAAATTATTCTCTTTACCGGTGCAACGGCTTTGAAAGGGTTGACTGGAGAAAAAAAAGGGATCAGTAAAATTCGCGGCCAATGGTTGAATTGGGAAGGGTATTGGGCAATGGCGATTTTTCATCCCGCCTATCTGTTAAGGAACCCTTCGCGCGAAAAAGGGAAGCCTAAGTGGTTAATGTGGCAAGATATGCAGTTAATTCGACAAAAATTAGATGATCTGAGAAAAATTAAATAAGAAACAAACTCACCAACATCAGGAGTGATCCTTCAGTTAAGGCAGGTTCGGTTTTGTCCGTGTTTGAAAGTAAACGTCCCTTCGCTGAAGTTACTTTCAGTCAATTGAAAAAGCAAGTGAAAATACTGTTGCTTTCATATTTAGATCACACTAAAATCAGACCAAGAACAAGACATTCTGATTAAATTAATTTCTTATATTTAGTTCAGAAATCCCTAATGAGAGTGATCTTAGACTGAAAAAGAGATAGCTAGAAGCGAATTCCTGGAGTAAAAATAAAGATGCCTGCCTTAACTTCTGGACACCTTAAACAAAATAGCTTGGAGTTACTAAGGATTTACCAAAGTGACCAGAATCCAAAAATTCGGAATCAGATTGTAGAACTCAACATTGGTTTAGTTCGCAAAGAAGCACATCATTGGGTTAACCAATGTAATGAAAGTTATGAGGATTTAATCCAGGTGGGATGTATGGGGTTAATCCGCGCGATCGAGCGGTTTGAACTCTCGAAAGGGAATGCGTTTAGTTCCTTTGCTGTCCCCTACATTCGGGGCGAAATTCAACACTATTTGCGTGATCGCAGCACCTCCGTAAAAATTCCGCGACGGTGGTTAGAGTTACGACAAAAAGCGACAAAAGTAACTTATCAATTGCGAGCTGAATTAGAGCGCGATCCCACTGATTCTGAGATTGCAAGCCAACTTAACGTCTCTCCGAGTGAATGGCAAGAAGTTAAACTTGCCGCTAAAAACCGGGAACCCTTGAGTTTAGATATGCCGATGGGATCAGGAGAGGGAGATGAAACCACTAGCCTTGGCGAGCTTGTACCCGATAGTCAATACCGTAGTTTTCAACTTGCTCTAGAAGACCAAATTCGGTTACAACAAGGATTAATCGGACTTGAGGAGCGGACACGCAAGGTTTTAGAATTTGTCTTCCTCCATGATCTGACCCAAAAAGAAGCTGCAGAAGTGCTTGGTGTGAGTGTAGTAACTGTTTCCAGGCGTCTTAAGAAGGGTGTCCAATTGCTTAAAAATAAAATGTTATGAGTGATTTATTTCAAAGGCTGAAGGTGTTATACTCAACAGCAACCGAGTTGGAAGGAAGAATTAAGGATGAAAAAGCCATTACTAATCCAGCTTTCAATTATTTTAGGATTGTCTTTAAGTAGTTGCCAGTTACTTCCCTTTGGTACAGAAACGGAATCAGTGAGTGACGGTGCTAACTCTACCTCTTCTCCAGAAGAAGAATTAGCTTCGGAACCAGTGGACATTGAGGAAGAAAATCAAGCAGTAGAAGCAAAAATTGAAAAAATAGCGCCTCCAACTCGAAAAGTTGCTGGATTGAAAAAAGCAACCGATCCAGAAGAATTTATTCAAGGGCGGGGGGTTACTCCAGGAGAAAATCGTAGCGATCCCTTTACGCTCTTTCCCATTGCACCGGATGGAGAAGTGAGACGGCAACCTGCTACCTCCAATTCCCCGACGGAACCCTTACCCAATTTACCAACAGGTCAACCGGCACCACCTCCAGAACCAAAATTAGCAAGAGCAGTGCAAGTGCAGGGAGCTGTAAAAATTGGCAATCAGGTAACAGCAATTTTAAGGGCTCCTAACGAACAAACCAGTCGTTACGTGCGTCCGGGACAGCGGATTGCTAATAACCAAGTATTAGTAAAGCGAATCAATATTGATCAAAGACCTACCCCTACTGTTGTTTTGGAAGAGCTAGGAATTGAACAAGAAGTCGTTAAAAGCGTGGAAGAAGGGATGGCAGTTGATGCAACCACGGTTGAGCAGAAGTCTGTTGGGCAGCTCCCACCACTACCCCCACCTCCTCCATCTTCGATTTAAGGCGAAATTCTAAACAGTGGTAATGTCTTCTTCTTTTGCTTTTAGGAGTTCATCCACCTTATTGACATATTTATCGGTTAGTTTTTGGATTTTTTCTTGAATATCATGAGCTTCGTCTTCAGACAGTTCATGATTTTTTTCGGCTTTGCGCACCTCCTCAATCGCATCGCGACGAATATTGCGAATGGAAACTCGACCTTCTTCGGCATATTTGCCGGCAATTTTCACTAGTTCTTGCCGACGTTCACTAGTAAGAGGGGGAATATTCAGGCGTACAATTTCACCATCATTGTTGGGGGTTAAGCCCACATCAGACATCGAGATTGCTTTTTCAATTTGTTCCAAACTTCCCTTATCGTAGGGTTGAATAGTAATGGTGGTGGCATCAGGTGTGCTGATGTTTGCTAAAGATTTGAGAGGGGTTTCCATGCCATAGTAATCAACCATTACCCGGTCAAGTATAGAAGCATTTGCCCGTCCGGTGCGTAAGCTATTGAAAGACTGTTGCGTCGCATCAATCGCTTTTTTCATTTTACTTTCAACGTCTGATAATTTCATTTAGGCCCTCCGACCAATGTTCCAACAGTTTCTCCTTGAACAACACGCATAATGTTGCCGCGTTGCAGAAGATTAAAGACGACAATCGGAATGTTATTATCCCGACACAGCGCGATCGCGCTCCCATCCATAACTCGTAAATTCTGACTCAGAACATAAGTATAGGTAAGATGTTCAAATAAACGAGCATCAGGATTAGTATGGGGATCACTATCATAGACCCCATCCACTTGCGTGGCCTTAAATAGGATTTCCGCGTCAATCTCTGCTGCTCGTAAAGCGGCAGTCGTGTCAGTGGTAAAAAAGGGATTCCCAGAACCCGCAGCAAAGATGACCACTCGTTTTTTCTCCAAGTGCCGAATTGCCCGTCGCCGAATGTAAGGTTCAGCCACTTGTTGCATTGTAATTGCACTTTGGACTCTTGTGGGAACCCCAACCTGTTCTAATGCATCTTGCAAGGTCAACGCATTCATTACCGTAGCAATCATGCCGATATAATCAGCCGTTGCTCGATCCATGCCGGCAGATGCTGCTTTGACCCCTCGAAAGATATTCCCTCCACCAACGACAATCGCCATTTCGATGCCAGTTTTAACAATTTCAGCGACTTCTTGAGCAATTTCACTGACCACAGTTGGGTCAATGCCGTATTGTTGGGTGCCCATCAAGGCTTCCCCACTTAATTTTAGTAAAACCCTTTTGTAACTCATCCTTATGATTAGCGCACACTGTTTAATGTAGGCTGATTTATAGAATAATAGTGTTCTGCCGCCACCTGATTGAGGAGGAGGATGAGGAGAGCATCCCCACAGAAATCTAACATACCAGTTTTAGGAGCTTTGACCAAGCGAAAGTGAATTCAGACAAAATTATAAACTCCCCTGGTTCAGAAAAAGGTTTTGTTTTCTTGACATCAAGGATAATCGAGAGAAATCATGGCTTGGAACTGGGTGTTTTCTTACCATCATTATTCCCAATTGACTTGGCGAGAATGATCTAACTTTCCTATGGCGATCCGATTTCTTTCAGAACAACTTTTTTGATTGATCAATCCAAACTTTAATCTGAATCAGTGCCGAGGGTTTTGCGAGGATTGCTGGTTTTGTGCTTAAATGCAAAAGCACTTGCAGTTCAATCAAGTTATGCCTCAATCTCCCAAATATGCCCTTGTTCACGAATGGCTGACACCCAAAGCTACAGGTGGATCAGAATTAGTAGTCAAAGCAATTCTCCAACAAATTGATGCTGATCTCTATGCTTTGATTGATTTTGAATCCACAAACCCGGAGAGTTATCTTTATGGGCGAAAAATTGGGACAACCTTTCTACAACATTTCCCCTTGGCGCGTAATGGGGTGCAAAAATATCTACCCCTTTTACCCTTCGCAATTGAACAACTTGATCTCCACGAGTACGATATTATCCTTTCCTCTTCTCATGCGGTTGCTAAAGGGGTGATTACCAGCCCCTACCAAACGCATATCTGTTACTGTCACACCCCGATGCGCTACGTTTGGGAATTGACATTTGAGTATCTCAAACAAAGTAAAATTGGGACAGGAATCCCTGGTATCTTGACTCGCTATCTCCTTCATCAGTTGCGCCAGTGGGATGTCATTAGTGCCAACCGAGTTGATTACTTTATCGCCAACTCCCACCACACGGCAAAGCGAATTTGGCGATGCTATCGTCGCCCTGCAGAAGTCATTTATCCCCCAGTTGATATCCAACGCTTTTCTTTTCAGGCTGAGAAAGAAGACTTTTACTTGACGGTTTCGCGCCTCGTTAGTTATAAACGAATTTCTTTGATTATTGAAGCCTTTAACCAACTGCAACGCCCGTTAGTCATTATTGGGAGTGGACCTCAATTTTCTGAATTACAAAAACAAGCTCAACCTAATATCAAACTTTTGGGAACCCAACCCAATGCAGTGGTAGAAGACTATTTAGCTAAAGCCAAAGCTTTTGTTTATGCCGCTTGTGAAGATTTTGGTATTGCGTTAGTAGAAGCCCAAGCCTGTGGTACACCTGTCATTGCTTATGGTGCAGGTGGGGCAAAAGAGACAGTAAAGGATCTACAAGCGTATCCAGACACAGCAACAGGGTTACTGTTTTCTCCACAAACTTCTTCTGCATTAGTAGAAGCAGTAGAAATGTTTGAATCGAAGCAAGAGAAGCTAATTCCTGAACAAATTTATCAACATGCCACTCGCTTTTCAACTCTGCAGTTTCATACTGCTTATTGGCAGTTTATAGAAACAACTCAAAATGGGTAAAGTGAGAATTTATACTTTATTTTGGGTTTGACTTAGGATTTTAATTAAATCAGCTCTTTTTTTCTTACTGTAACCTTTGATTCTTCTTTTTTTAGCCATTTGCTTCAACTCTGTAACATTAAATATTTCTAAGATATTTGTATCAGTGACAATTTCCGGTAAAGGCTCTGGTGTCACATAAAAGACTTCCTTAAATATTTCTAATTTGCCACCTCGTGTAATGCCACATTTCAATTGAGTGACATCATTTAAACTTTCTCGCCAATAACGACGGGGTGCTTCGTCGATGCGACTACTCGCTTTAGCAACATTAACCCCTTTTAGAGGGTTAACCGGACGATGAACCAAATATTCAAGCCCTAGTTTAATTTCATCAAAGCTGGCTGTTGCTAAATTAATTTGAGGAACTTTTTCTTGAGCTAAAAGTTTTGATGCTTCGGTAGTTGCAGGGAAATTATCAGCAATAATACACCAAACTTTGTCTAACCCCGCTTGTTCTGCAACTGCATAAGTAAAAGCATTGCCAATGACTTGATATTGATCTTCTCCCGTTTGCTTCACAATAATTGGAAGCCAATTTCGACTATTGGCTTGATTGACTGCTTGAGCGGCACCATAAATTAAAAATTCCGAGACTTCAACGGGTTCATTAAGTTCAAGTTCATCAAAGTACAGATACATTAAAGACCCAACTTCTTGTTTCATGAGAGAAAATACTCCTTAGCGAAAGATTTGTAGTAATTAAATGCAATTTTATATCTATAAACAGCCGGAATACTTAAAAATGCAGCTTTTGCTATGTAAGCATGATAAGGAATTTCATAAATTTCTGAATTTCTATGACCTTGGGTGGTTTTAGGAAAAAAGTAGGGTCGTAAATCAACTCCTTTTTTACTTTTAGTTTCTTTTATCAGTTGAAAGAGTTGCTCTCTAGCTTGTTTTCGCTGCGCCTCTGTTATGTTTTCGCCATTATAAAAAATCGGTAAAGCAGTAGGATTAGCAACATCAATCGCATCATCAAATGCTTCGCGATGCTTTTTACCTACTTCATCAAGAAAGTCTGTAATCACTTGTTGGGCATTTAAAAGAGAAGCAAAATTATTATGCTTAGTTGGAAGAAGAACTACATCAGCAGCAATAATTGTTTCTTGACTAAAAAAATTCCAGCTAGGGGGAGCATCAATTAAAATGTAATCATAATCATTTCTAAGTAGGTCGGCGTTATAGTTTCATTGTTCCTTACAGATTGTAAACTTAACTCGATTTACTTTTCTGGGCGGCTTTTGGTTTGATTTACAAAACGTAAAATAGCGCTATTTTAATGTGCCGACCTACTTAATATTTTTTAAGACGTTACGTAAACGACCTCTAGTGACTTCTGACAGTAACTCATTCTGTTTTTCGTTTTTCTCCATAAAAGTTTCATCAGCAGGAATGAGATCAAACCCAGTTTCTGAACCTTTTTTATTAGCAACACGATAAGGGTAAATAGCCTTTTCAATTTTATAAGTTCTATAATTCTTCAGACACTCATAAAGTTTGTGTGTTCCCGGCTTTGCCTTTAAGATCTGAGTTAAATCTTTTTGGTTCGGATCAAAATCAATGACTAAAACCTTGTGATAAATCCCTAAATAGGCTGCTAAATTAAGAGTAGTTGTTGTCTTACCAACTCCTCCTTTGTTGTTGTAGATAGTAATAGTTAAAGCTTGTGCTGGGTTATGAATAATTTGTTTGAATTGATCAACTTTTCGGTCAATATTCTCTGTTGTCAAATGAATTAACTGGGTGACCGGATAAACGACTTTACGATGTTTGCGAAAGAGTTGAATGTAATCAGCATTCGTAATAATTCCCCATTTGACTGTTTGGCAATTGACAGCAGTAGGAGCTAAGTAACGCTTAATTTGCTTAACTGTCTTTTTATATTCCCCATTGGCAAGATTCACGTCACGCCCTTTTACTTCAACAATAAGAAAAGGGTTTTTCGGTGAATAAAAAAATAAATCTTCATCTGTATTTCTACGTGCTGCAAAGTCGACAGCTTGACCTCCTACACCAGTAGAAAACTCTGGATATCGCTCATTTTGAGTAAAGCCTAACGCTTCAAGGAATGCAGGTATAAAACGATGAGAGATAATTGTTTCAGGTGCTTCTTCTGGGAGGGATAGAAGGGCTTGCTTTAAACGTGAGTCAGACATAATTCAAACAATAATTATGGATTTATTGTGCGTAAAAACACATAAAAAATAAAATATTTTTACAATTTTATTGTAATCTATTGGTATCTAATCTCGCTAGATACTGATATGAAATCCCAAAAACTTTGCTACATATAGATCCCATTAGTAAAGGGAATTGGAAGACTTATTTATAGCAGTCATGAGTAGATTTCATATGAGAAGCTCGTCGTACCAGATCAGGTGAAATTTAGAGTTTTTGCCTTCCGATTCACTCGAACTGGATCTGGTAGAAAAATTATCGTCAATGAACATTTTGAGGAGTTGGAAATTCTGGCGCAATGCTGCTGTCAATTAGCGCAATAAGCTCAAGCGATCTGGATCTAACCGATTGAGGACAGGTAGATCGGGGCGTTGGGACCCAAAGGTAAGTCAAAAATCAGCCATAAGAAAAATAGCGCCAGCCAACTGATTAGAAACAGAAGGGAGTAAGGTAACATCAGGGCAATTAACCGCCCAATTCCCAACTCTGGATCGTATTGCTGTCCAAAGGCAATGACCACAGGGAAATAGGGCATCAGTGGCGTGAGAATATTGGTACTGGAATCGCCAATGCGGTAAAGGGCTTGAATGGCTTCGGGCGAATAGCCCACCAGCACTAGCATGGGCACAAAAACCGGCGCTAACACAGCCCATTTTGCGGAAGCCGAACCAATAAATAAATTTAAGAAAACGCTGAAGGCAACAAACAAAAATAAGGCAGGGAATCCTTGAATACCAGTGGCTTCTAAAAACTGAGCCCCACTAATGGCAAAAATCAAGCCTAGATTACTCCAGTCAAAATAGGCAATAAACTGGGCGGCAATAAAGGCAAGGACTAAATAATATCCCAGGGAACTCATCGCTTGCGACATGGCACTGGCAACATCTCGATCAGTGCGCAGTGTTCCTGCAACTTTGCCATAAGCAAGACCAGGAAAGAAAAATCCTAGTGCTACCAAAAAAACAATCCCTTCCATGAAAGGAGAAGAAATGGAGGAAATGAGGTTAGAGGTTTCTGGATCCCGTAGCACCGCTTCTGGCGGGAGGCTTAACAGCGCAAGACACACCAAATAGGCAATGAGTGCATACCCAGCCCAACGGAGTCCTTTCCGTTGCGATATTGTCAGTTCTTCGGGTCCAGTAATTTCTGTTTCTTGATTGGGATCAGTGCCCAATTTCGGTTCAATCACCCAATCGGTAACGTACCAACCAATGAGGGTAATTAATACAGTAGACACCGCCATGAAATAATAATTTGCCAAGGCATTGACAGTATAGTCTTCGTTAATTAAGCGGACAGCACTTTGTGATAAACCCGCCAACAAGGGATCTAAGGGATTAATAATTAAATTGGCACTAAACCCCCCAGAGACTCCCGCAAATCCTGCGACTAGTCCGGCAATGGGATGACGTCCAAACGCCCGAAAGACAACCGCCGCTAAGGGCACTAAAATGACATAACCGGCATCGGCAGCTAAATTAGAGAGAACCCCCGCCAATACGACCATGGGAGAGGCAAAACGAGCGGGTGCAATTAGCACTAAACGGCGTAGGGCGGTTGTTAATAATCCACTCTCTTGCGCGACCCCTACCCCTAATAATGCAACGAGTACCGTTCCTAAAGGAGGGAACTGGACAAAATTGGGAACAGCTTCACTAACAATGCGGCGGATCCCCTCTGCTGTGAGTAAGGAGACCGCTTCTACGGTTTCATTTTTGGCAGGATTAACCACTGCCAGATTACTCCAAGCCGCGATCGCGCTGGCAACAATGGTTAATAAAGCAAGTAGCGCAAATAGCGTTAAAGGATCCGGTAAACGGTTGCCAATGCGTTCAATATAGTTCAGCGTTGCTGTTAATCCTTTGCTTGGAGTAGATTTCGGTGAGGGTGATTCACTCATAAACAACTTTTAGTGACATTGAAGTGAGATTCGCTCACAGAGAGTCTGAAGTGATCTAGCATTTTAAGGCAAGTAAGTTTGTAGTTCCTCCAATTTGTCTGCCACAATACCGGTTGTAATTAAATCTTCTGCTTTGGCTAAGCCCGTTTCTAAGTCGGGACAAACGCCACATAACCAGAGATAAATTCCCCCATTCCAAAGCGCAGCTGACATTAACTCTCCTGGTTTGCCAGCTATCACGGTTTGTAACTGTTCTATTAATTTTTCTGGCGATTCGAGCAAGACATCCCGTCCGGCAAACCCATAATTTTCGGGGTGCAAATGCAACCGTTGAAATCCTTTTTCCGGTTGATTAATGCCCACGATCCCTGTGCGGTTTCGAGCGAGATCGCAACTTCCTTCTAACCCTTTTACGGTAATCAGTTGTTGCATGGGGCGTAACGGAAAAACTTCTCGGAACCGATCCTCAGTGGGCGGATGGACAAATCCAGAAATCATATTTGCTGTGCCCGCATAGGGTGACCAAATCAGTTCAATGGTCGCAAAAGGAGGACGTTTGCCAATTTCTTCCCGATAGGGAATCAAGTTGTGGGCTTGCGGAAAGTGTTGGGGAAGGTAGTAGAAACCAATGCCCGTTTTGGTGAGGAGTTGTTGGCTACCGGCAAGAGAAAGCGAACGATAGTTAACGCCTAAAGCTTCCCAAATCTTAACAAAGGGAATGCCGTATTTGGTCGGCATACAGTTGCCCCCATGAGAAATCACCGGAACGCCCACACTCGCTAGTAAGAGGAGCGTGATCAAAAAAACGGGAGCAGTGCGCGATCGCGCATCATAAGGCACACCAAAAACGGTAACGGGATACTGCTGATCGGTGGTTAAAGCAGGAATTTGCCCTCCCATTTCGTCATACGCATCTAACATCCCTGCTAGTTCTTCTGCGGTTGGACGTTTAATGCGATGAGCAATCATAAACGCCCCGATTTGGGCTGGTGTCGCTTCTTGTTGCAACATGAGGCGAGTTGCTGTCGCCGCTTCGGCACGGGTTAAATCTTTGCCGGTGTGGGGACCACTACCAACTTTTTTCAGGAGTTCTCGGAAAGATGCGCTCATGATTTTAGTTCTAGAGAAGGACAAACTTCCGGCGTTAGGTCAACGGTGGTTGGGGTAGACAGTTGTTGGACCAGTTGACGAAACGCTTTAATTGGGGGAATTTCGGCGCGATCGCGTGTGGTAGCAAACATCACTTCTCGGGTCAGCGTCGCTTTTTGATCGCTGTTTTCGCTCGTTTTATTCCCAATGGTACGAATGGCAAGGGTGGGATCATGATGGGCGTCTATCAGTGCCGACCTCGGCAGTAACGCAATTAACTCCCCTTGACGAATGACGCCGCGAAAAGCATCCAAAGTATTCAATTCCATTGCGGTTTGAATAGTGGCATTTTGCTGAGAAAACCAGTTTTGTACCAAGCGTTGCATCCCATAGCCATCCTTAAAAACAATATGGGGATAAGCCGTTAATTCTGACCAAGCTAATTGCTTATACTTGGCTAATGGATGATTGGCTGCCATTAAAACTTCAATGGGTTCTTCAAATAGTTTATCAACCAACATTTCTGGACTGGCCATAAACGCCGGGTTATTCATCACCACGGCAACATCGACTAACCCATCTCGTAAGACTTTCAAGGCGCGATCGCTACCTAAAGCTGTGACTCGCAGTTGGACATGGGGATATTGACGGCAGAAGGTCCGTAATACCGGGGGTAAATGGAAAGAACAAACCGAATGAATTGCCGCAACACACAATTCCGGCTGTTTTCCCGCCATCAAATCATCAAGTTCTTTGATACCAATTGACCATTCTTGACAAATTTTACGAGCGCGAGGCAAAAAACGTTCTCCAGCGACTGTTAATTTTGCCTGATGAGAACGATGAAACAAAGGAACGCCCAGTGCATTTTCTAATCCCTGGACTTGTCGGCTAATCGTGGATTGAGTCACGCCACATTTTTTGGCAGCTTGTCCAAAGTTACCGGTTTCAGTGATAGCGATGAAGGCTTGCAATTGCTCGATCCGCATTTGTGTAGTCTCAGTTACACTTTACGATGAGGATAACGGATTTTTTACTTACGTTTCGTGCATTTTGATACACCTACGGGAGTTTTTTTAAAGCTGCTTTGGCATGAAGTTTGACCGTTACGGTTTCATCTTGGGTTAACTGTGACAGCAAAGCTTTTCCAGTCGTGACACCTAAATTACCGAGGGCAAGGGCTAAACCTTGTTTCAGGTGAGCGTTATTTTGCACATCCGGCGTCTCTTCATAAAACTGCACTAGCGTTTCGGCAATTTCTGTTTTGAAAATAGGACTCTTCCAACGTCCTAAAACGGTCATAATTTCTGCTTGCAGGGTTGTTGATTCCTGCTTCAGACTACGAGTAAGAATGACCAGTGTCTGTTGATTTTCTTGATAACTGAGACTGCGAATAATTTGCTGTTTGAGAGTAGTAGGGGTAATAGGAGAATCTAAACATTCTGCAAGAGCTTTCATTGCGGTTGAGGTTCCGATTTTTCCCAACGCGATCGCGCAGTGAGAACAAATATCTAAATTAATATCATACAGTAAGGGTTTTAATGCCGAAACGACAGCCTCTGGATCACCATCTTTGCCTCTAACGCCACAAGCAATCACTGCTTCTTGTCGCACTTTAGCATGCGTATCTTGTAATGCTGTAAGGAAAATTGGAATGATCTGCAACTCACGAAAACGACTTAGCGCTTCAATCACCCGAGTGCGAATTTCTGGCTGCGGATCATCGACCACTGTCATCAGCGGTGTAACAATTTCAGCTTCTCGCAAATAAGCTAAGGCTTCTACTGCAGGGAGTCGTGTTTCTGGATTGGCTAACGCCTCAGTCAGAATGGGAATTGCTGTCTTCCCTTTTTGGGCAAGGGCATTGGTACAGGCGGTAATCACTTCTGGATCATCGTCTGTATTCAGCATTTCTGTGAGCGTAAAAATGGCAGGACTGGCATTAATTTGACCCAAAACAGCAGCCGCTTCACAACGCAAATCCAAATCTGCTGCCTCATTATGGAGTAAATGAGTTAAGGGCGCGATCGCGCTTTCGCCAAATTTAGGCAGATACTTTGCCACTTCCCAACGCTGCTGAAAATCTCCATTGAGAAAGGCATCCCAAACAATTTGCCATGCTTCTTCTTTTTCTTTCGGCGGTAAATCAATCGACTGTTTCTTATCAGCAGATAACGGTAATTGTTGTAAATATTGATACAATTGTATGGTCATTAGTCATTAGAGAATAGCAACAGGCAATAAAGAATTCTCCTTGTCTCCCTTGTCTCCCCCTCTGCACGTCTTTACCGATTAGCGTGAAAATTCTACCGAAAAATGATTTCTCCCTCAAAATTAGGCCCCCATGCCTGAATATTCTCTCAATCCGCGTCGCCACAACCAACGATTCAATACAAAAAAGAGCGCTCCCCAAACCAGAGTAACAATAACACCTTGGATAATATTGACCGGTAGCCCCATTAAAAAGGCAGCAGGAAAGTGAACCATGTAAGGAAAAGGCGTTAGAAGAGCAAGTTGTTTTAAGAAGGGGGGAAAAACTTCTAATGGGGCAATCATCCCCGAAAGAAACAAATAAAACAACAGAGAAAATTGTTCTAAGGCAGTGGCACGTTCCGTCCAAAAAGCAAATAAGGCCCACGTATATTGCATTAAAAAACGCAAAGCAAACGCGATCGCGCACCACAAAATAAACCCCAAGATTTGCCAAACACTGGGGTACCAAAGCGCATCCGGGTAGAGAACAAAACAGAGAATAATTAAGCCTGCTGCAAAGGGAAAACGAGCTAATCTTTCGGAAACATGACCCGCCACATGATGCCAAACCGGATCCAGGGGTTGCAATAAGCGAAAGGATAAACGCCCTTCTACCACCTCTCGTTCAAAGTCCCAAATCACCCAAACCACAGTAAACTGACGGACAACGAACACCCCTAAAAAGTAGCGAATAAACTCGGTTGGCGTTAAATCAAACTGCCCTTGCTGTCCTGCTTGCACCCAAACCCCCATTAAAATAATTGGCAGAGAATTGGATAATACCCAAAAGTACAACTCTGCTCGATATTCCAGCATATAGGCATAATAAACCGACAGCAGCGTCCAAATTTTCCGGAATTGATGGTTCATGTTGAACAATGAGTTGAGTGGACAAGATCATTATCTGGAGCGTAGCACGGTCAGTCCAATATTATCGAGTGGATTGGGATGATTCAGTTCAGGTTAGGAGTTCTTACTTTCAGGAAAAAACTGACGCTGAGACAGTTGTCCGATACATTTTGATCACAATTAATTATTGACTATAAAACGGGGAAGATTCAATGCATTTGTCGTGAGGATTGGCTATTCTATAGTTTTTTCTAATTATTTTGTTTTCAATCATCAATTATTTGTTATATTTTACGTTTATATTGTGTATAAAATCTTTATTACTATTGGTTTCGATCCAGACAGTTTTACGGCACTCGATAGTGAACCACCTCAAGATTTAGAAGTGCTGCCTGGTCAGCAATTTAGCTTAAATGTCGTAATTGATGTAAATGACTTAGCTGACGGTTTATCTGTACTTGAGTATGAAATCCTTGTTGATGGAGCTGAGGTGGATACGATTGACACCATTAGCTTTGAATGGTCGGGGAAGAATTTTACCTCTAACAACATTGCCTCTAACACCGACAATGACACACTACCTTATGATGGGAACGATTTGGAAGTTAGTCATACCGGTGGCAGTGTAGCAGCTAGCAATACGGGACCCCAACAACAGTTTGAGATCCTAGATACAATTACATTTACAGCAACAACCAGTCTCGATAATAGCGATGTTAAAGATATTGATCTTACTCCTACTCTCGCTCAAGATTTCAAGGGTAATATCATCGCTGACGCTAATGATCAAGATTTCAACTTTACTATTGATGGCACAGATCAAGAAGGTGAAATCCAACCCCCTGCAGGAGTTCCCTTTGAAGCTGAAACAGGGATGGGTTTAGTTACTTTAGCGGGTCTCTTTGGTGTTCGCAAATTCCGTCAAATGAAAGCTCGATGCCAAGCTAACCCCTCTGCCTAGGTCGTAGCAGCCAAAATTATATCCTTACTCTCACCAGTAGGAAGTAACATAAAAGCCAGTTACTATTGCAGATCAATAGCCCTTCCTAGTCCTGTAAACAGGATTGCCTCTGACATAACTCATCAGTTAGTAAGCTGATTAAGATTATTGAAAATCAAAACCTCATTTCTCTTAACTCCATCTTCCTCGAGGGTGGAGTTACTCTTATAAAAAACAGTAGAAATCTATCGCCTGCAAACAGAACAAACAGAAACAGAAATCGTCAGTGCGCCTTCCTCTCTCTCAGGAAAAATGTTTGATTAGGCTTTACTTTAGATTTCAATAAAATTTGGTAGTATATAAAATCTGCTATTTCTTGATCGAATGCTGATTACGCGATCGCGCTTCAATTTTTTCCTTAGGTAGTGTGGAAACGGGCAAAGTGGAGAGTAGGAGAACTATGGAAGGGCAGATGAAGGTGCCATACACTCTCTCGGTAATGCTTTTATTGTTCATGATTGGGCAATCTGTACTGGGATTGGTTTTCCCGGAACAGTATCGTGATCTAGAGTGGGTACGTACGACTTGGTTTGGCAATGATTGGCTAAGCCTGGTACTAGCTGTGCCACTATTAAGTGCGGGACTCCTGTTTGAGCAACGCGGTTCGGTGCGCGGACGACTGCTTTGGTTGGGTGCGTTGGGCTATGGGGTGTACAACTATGCCTTCTACCTATTTGGAGCAGCCCTCAATGCGTTTCTTCCCCTTTACATTATACTGTTCCTGCTGTCAGTAATAGCTCTTATTTTCTCGCTTTCGGAAATCAACGTCAGTCAGATAGCGACACGGTTTGATTCAAAAACACCGGTGCGGATCATTGGCGGGTATCTCGTCTTGATTGCGCTGGGGTTAACCCTAGCCTGGTTAGGGATGTGGGCAGCACACATCTTTGGCGGTCAACCCACTCCTGTAGAACCGGAAGCCTTCAAGCTAGTGGTTGCACTCGATCTCACATTGATGGTTCCAGCATTGGCATCGGGAGGAATTCTGTTGTGGCGTCGGCAGAGGTGGGGATATCTCATTAGCGTGATCGCTGCCATTCAGGGCACTCTCTACTTAATCGTGCTATCAGTCAACGGAGTTATCCTTAGTATGCGCGGTTTGGTCAAGATGTCAGCAGATTTACTGCTGTGGGGAGCGCTGGCTGTAACAACTGCTGCAGCGACAGGAGTTTTGTTATTTCATGTTAGGAGGAAGTAGCGATTTGTTTAAGAATAGGGAGTTCTGTATATTAAATATAAAATTTAACGGGTTGTGCCATTAATCGACTCAACCCGTTAAACTCTGATTTATTTTGTTGTGCAAGGTTTCCTCCTAACCTTATTTTGCTTTGAACCGCTTCTCTAGTTACACTGATTTACTCCTTTCATAGTCGCCCCTTCTCAGGGCTAGGTTTGGCTTTGCCTTTCTCTAAGGCGTTACCACCTTGCCTATGGTGAAGGTTTGGTTAACTTAACGGTTCATTTATATAATAACAGATTGGCAAATTTTTTAGCAATGGATATCACTCACCATCAAAAGCATTTTTTAGCGCGATCGCGCTTTCCTCTAATAACAGCACACTTTACCCTAAATCTTCTTCAGTGAGTCCAGCGTCCTTCGTAATACTTTGCCATACTAAGTGGTTGCACTTACTTTATCCAAGTCGGATTACTTTGATCTACTAAAGTCTTTCTATCAAATCACCACGTCGAAATGTTGCCGAGAGTTGTTGCAAAGAAATATCCTGTTCTCCATAAAGTTTGTGTAATGCGTCGTGAATATCTTGTACGGAATTATTAAAGTAGGTTTCCCCTTTTTGTTCAACAAGACGATGAGCTTGTTGAAAATTTTGGTGGTTGATTTCATTTCTTTGTAAATTCATATCGCGTAACAGTCTCCGCCCCATTTGCATCGCAATAAAGCAGGAAGCATAGCGAACAAAATCAGGATCGTTGGCTTCTGGTCGTTTGCGTCGATTTTCAGCAATTCTATATAACTGTACGGCTAGCACTACTTGCGCCCCATTGAGTTGATCATCAAAAATAAACTCGTATAACTTGCCAAAATGTTCACGACTAAAAAACTTTGCTTGATGCGGTTTTTCTCGCCAGACGGATAGGATTGCTTCTGCTGCTGTTCCTGAAGTAATATCTGTGGCGCGCACACCAATACCCCAACGCTTGCGTCGATAGTTAAATCCTAATTGTTGAATATCCATTTCTAAAGTTTTTTGACGCGCATCATTCGCCCGTAAATCTTTTAAATCGACTGGTTTTTGGCTATTGGTCGCATAAGTAATTTTCTGAACTAAATCATCATTTTCTTTAGGGAGTTGATACAGCCGAAGCAAAACATAGGCTTGATAATTTTCATGGAGAAGATTTGGCTCTTGCAACGTTTTAAATATCGTCATGCAAGTTTGCCCCCCATTAATGATTTGGAGGTTTTCAACTCGAACCTGATAATCACTATTTTGTAAGGCATTATAAGAAAAGTTATCGCAAGTTAAAGTAATGCCATTATTGTAAAAATAAAAGTTTTTTCGTTCTTCACTGTTGAGCGTACCTCGAATATTTTCGTTGACACGGTTTCCTTGTAATCCTAAATAACGGCGGATATTTCGCTCTAGTAAACGTTCTCCATATTGTTCAATCAACTCTGCAATTTCAGAAACAGAAATTCTCCCAACCAGCACACGACTGAAATCCATATCTTCTACAATTGCTTCACCTGTAAGTTGCAAGTTTGCTTTGACGGGTTTAGAGGCTTGCAATATTTTGACAATTCGTTCATGATTAACGTGCTCCCAAGTGACCTGAGAGCCAAATCCTGCTCGATCAATGGCTTCTTGGGCGGTTGTGTTCCATTTCAAGCCATTATTACAAGCCAGTGCGCGCACTTGAGGAATATATCCATCACGAATTAAACTGCGAGCTTCTTCTACTTTCGCTAGCAATCGCTCATTAATATGTTTTAATGTTGCTTTGGGATTAAACAAATAGTTAATTGCATTAATTAGGGCTTCAATTCCTGCTTGCGGAAAATTGGCATTCCCTTCTAAGTTATTTTTATATTTAGCTTGGAATAAACTAACTGTAAACTCCCCATCATATTCTTCAGAGATATGGATAGCATCAACCCCAAAATCGCCACCGCCTTCAGTTAAACAATCAAATGTGCTTTCTTCATCTAAATCCAAGATACTTTGCACACATAAATAGACAAAAGCCAATGACTTTAACCGACCTCGATTATCTTGGATACCGAGTTCTTTAGCAGCTTGTTCTTTAATTGGTTCACTCACTGATTCCAAACGTTGATCAATAATAGAAGCATTAATATCCATAATTTTCACTTCCTAGAAATAACGAGAACCCAGTTTCAATTTTAATCAGCGCGATCGCGCTGCAATTTTTCTGTTAGTTAATGGCAACAGAATACAATCACTTTCGCTACAATAAATTCTAAGTCTCACTACCCGTTAGCCCGATGGTCAAAGCTCCAAACCAGGCGTTAACCCTCTTAGAATTTCTGGAATTACCGGAAACTAAACCTGCCAGTGAATACATTGATGGAGCAATCATTCAAAAGCCAGTGCCTCAAGGGAAGCATAGCATCTTGCAACGGGAATTGAGTTTTTTTCTAACCACTCGCTTCAGGGTAGAAAACAATGCCCAAGCCTTTCCAGAATTGCGTTGCACTTTTGGTGCGCGATCACTAGTTCCAGATATTGCTGTTTTCCGTAGTGAACGGATTCCAAGAGACAGTAACGGAGAGGTGGCAAATCGCTTTGATCTCCCTCCTGACTGGCTTATTGAAATTCTGTCTCCGAATCAAAGCCAGACTAAGGTAGTTTGCAACATTCTCCATTGTCTTGACTATGGTACGGAAATGGGCTGGCTACTCGATCCAGAGGAATCTTGTCTTTTTGTCTATGATGCGAGTAAATCCGTGCAAGCGGTTACAAACCGAGATGTTATTTTACCTATCCCTAAATTTGCTCAAACCATTGAACTTAGCTTAAATGAGATATTAGGCTGGTTAAAGGCTTGATCGCGCGATCGCGCATTCCCAGAATAAAACCACACCTTATCCTAAATATTCTTCACTGAGTCTAGCGTCTTTGACTAACGCAAACTATATGATGATTACCATACAATGTTGAATGAGTAAGGCTTGAGGAATTGCTTGCCAAAGAAACTTCGGGAACTGAAAGCTATGCTTAAAAAGGCTGGCTTTTCTGAAAAATCTGATAAAGGAAGTCATACTAAGTGGTTGCATCCACTTTATCCAGGTCGGATTACCTTATCTGGTAAAGACGGAAATGATGCTAAACCTTATCAGGAAAAGGAAGTTCAAGAAGCGATCAAAGTTGTGAAACAACAAGCAGGAGATGAAGAATGACGAATCTGCGATATCAAATGGTTATTGTTTGGTCAGACGAAGATGATTGTTATTTAGTCCATTTACCTGACTTTCCAGAACAGACCTGTCGCACTCATGGTAATAGTTATGAGGAAGCAGCTAAGAATGGTGAGGAAGTGCTAAAACTTCTGCTGGAAGAAGATGATTTAACATTATCTAATACTGGTTCAACTGGTTCTCGCGATCGCGCTTTCCCAAAATAAAACCACACTTTACCCTAAATCTTCTTCAGTCAGTCCAGCGTCTGTCATAATACTTTTCAAAGTTCCCCTCGGCAAATCTCGATTACTATGAACTGGAATAGAAAGAATAACATCAACACCTTGTTTGACATAAATGTGATGACTACCAGTAACTCGCTTTAGCTGCCAACCCTTTCGCTCCAAGATTTTACAGAGCTTTTTACCAGAAATAGCTTTCATAAAGATAGCTCAATTAATTGCTTTTCTGGGTCAAGATCTTCTTGCTCACTCGCAACTTCCAGCCAGCCTTGAACTGCATCCTGTAACATTTCTAGGAGATGTTCGTAGCTTTCTCCCCAGGTATGGCATCCGGGTAAAGCAGGAACAGAACCGCACCAAACGCCATCTTCTTGCCAAATTACAGCTTTAATTTTCATAGCTTATCTTTAAAATTGTTCTACTAATATTTTAATTGAGTGAATTATCGCGCTTAATGTCTCACTCACAAAGCAATGCTCAATCGCTGTTTATTCCCAGAGAAGGTGCAACTTCTCTCATTAGCTTTCTTAACTGCGTTAACATAGTTGAGCGCAGGAAGTTAACTAGCATCTCTCCAGCAGTTAGTGGCAATGACTTTGACAACCCCCACCGAATACAAATATATCTTACTCGACGAGCGCGATCGTCCTTATGTTGAAGGAACATCCATGAAAGTCGTGGAATTAGTAACCTCTATTCATGCTTATGGTTGGAGTCCTGAAGAATTGCATTTCCAATATCCTCATTTGAGTATGAGCCAGATTTATTCTGCTTTAGCCTATTACTGGGAACACAAAGAAGAGATTGATGCTGATGTCAAGCGACGCTTCGACTCTAGTGAACAAATGCGCCTAGAAGCTGGAGAATCTCCCTTGGCGAAAAGACTGCGCCAAGAAGGATTGATTGAATGAGTATTGCTTTTTACTTCGATGAGAACGTCCACCGAGGAATTAGAGATGGACTGCGAATTCGGAATGTTGATGTTTTAACGGTACAAGAGGATGGGCGCATTGGCTTTGCTGATCCAGTGATCCTTGAGCGAGCAACTGAACTAAAGCGTGTTTTGTTTTCCCAAGATGATGATTTTCTAGGAGAAGCAACCCGTTGTCAACAAGCAGGAAAATACTTTCCTGGGGTTGTCTATGCTCATAAACTGAGACTGTCTGTGGGTCATTGCATTCGGGATTTAGAAATGATTGCCAAGGCTGCCCATCCTGAAGAGTTGGCAAATCGAATTCAATATTTGCCTCTGTGAGAGTAGCCGATGTCGCTGCATCCATGGAGATTATGGGGCGAAAGAATTTTCAAGCTAACTTCTACCAATTTCAATATCCTGAACGCGCACGGGAACACAGCCGTGAGTCATTTGTGCAATTTGAATCGGTTCGCCTTTGCCACAAATATTAGTGCCACATTGTTCCCACTGATCAGCACCACCCAAAGCATCCACTTTTTGCCAAAAATCAGTGGTCATGGAATGATAGGTTAAATCTTTCACCATGCCGGCAATTTTGCCATCTTTCACGCGCCAAAAGGCATCGCCACCAAATTGGAAGTTGCGCCGTTGTTGATCAATAGAAAAACTTCCTACCCCATCAATGAGAATGCCATCTTTGGTATCGGCAATCATTGCTTCTAAACTAGCAGTATGGCTTCCTCCTGCTTCTCCTGGTTCTAAGCCTAAGTTGGGAATCCGTACCATCGGAACACTAGACCAACTATCAGCAAAGGAACTGCCGTTGCTGGTGGTGCGTCCGAGACGATGAGCGGTTTCCCGATCGCTGAGATAATCAACTAAGACTCCATCTTTCACCACATACCAAGATTGGGCTTTTACTCCTTCATCGTCATAACCCACGGTGCTGCGTCCACCGGCTTGGGTGCGATCGGCTTTAAAGTTGACCCAAGGGGCAGCATAGCGCAGTTCTCCCAACTTATCCGTTGTCGCAAAGCTGGTTCCGGCAAAGTTGGCTTCATACCCGAAGACGCGATCTAATTCTGTGGGGTGTCCGACGGATTCGTGAATGGTGAGATAGAGGTTACTAGGTTTCAGGATTAAGGTTGCGCGATCGCGCGCCGGTGCGGGATCAGCATGGACTTTCTCAATCGCTTCTTCTGCAACTCGTTCGACTTGTGCAAACAGATCCTCGGGATTAATATGTTCATAGCCAATATTCAGGGGTGGACGTTCGTAGCTGCGAGTTTGGGCGTCGCCTTGCGCGATCGCCATACACCCAAAACCAGGATGAGAGCGATAAATTGTTTGTTGGATGTGCGATCCTTCTGTGGAGGCAAAGGTTTTGTCTTCTTGAGAAAACCGAAGGAAAGAGAAGGCTTTTTTCACGCCTCGGCTTTCATATCCCAATAATTGCTCATTGAGAGAAAGCAGCAAGTTGGCTTTATCCGTGAGAGGAATCTCAAAAGGATTAATCTGGATCGGGGTGATGTACTTATCCTGATAGGTTTCCACCGGGGCTAACCGCACCGGTTGCTGTTGGGTGAGATGCGTCCCCTTGGCAATTTCGACGGCTAAATTAAGGGTACGAGTGAGGGCTTCGGGTGTCTTTTCATGACTGGCAGCAAACCCCCAAGCCCCGTTTAAAAGGACACGAATCCCATAACCGGAACTAATATTATCAGCAAGAGTAGTCAAGCTGCGATCACGCGCCATCAGGGTTTGGGTGCGATACCGACAAAGGCGAATTTCCCCATACTCACATCCGGTTTGACGGAGTTGTTGCATGGCTAAGTTAGCGAGATCAAGGGTGGAATAAGTGCTTTTAGTTTGGAGCATAATTGAACACAACAGGCTTAGTTTTATTAATTCTATAAAATACGGCAAGAAAGAGGCGATGATGAACTCGATTGCACTCCAAATTTCAAAAACAGCTCAACTCACTGACGAATAATTCTTAGCAATCTGCCGAGCCAACTCAGATTTAAAATTAGAAAAGACTGCCACTGGAGAGTTGATTATTATGCTGCCGATAGAGGAAAAAACGGGTCAACAAAATGCAGGAATTAATGCCCAATTATGGTTGTGAAATCAGCCAAAAGAGATTTTAAATAATCCTCAGTTTTTATCAGGAAAATCTGTTTTAACTGACTTTGTTCTTAATCTAGAAGCAATTGGATTTTGCTAATTTCTTAACTTTAATTGTAGAAAATAAGATTAAAAAATTAATCGTTTGACCACGATAATCTGATTCTTAATTAATTGAGCAATAAACCCAGGTGAAATTGCTTTCAAATATTCATCGCTACTGAAAATGAAAGGAGGATTTTTTCTGATTTTATTTCTATTACCAACTGATTTAAAGACCTTAAATGACTTTAAAGCTGGTACAATCAAAGAACTTGCCCATTCTCTCTGATGCTATGCTAATTCCAATTACACGCGAGAAATTTGAGCAATTAGTTCCGTTTACAGCCACCATAGAACAATATCGCCACTATGCTGGTGATTGGCCCAGTTTTCTCCGTAAATTATTGATTTCTTTTGTCGGTGTTGTCGTCATTTGGTTGCTCGGAGAAATTACAAATAGTTCTGGGGCAGAAATTTCTCTATTTTGTGTGATCGCAGGACTCTACTGGTTATGGTCTCCCGTATATTGGGCAACCCGACGTAACATCACCTATCGACGCTTTCCTTACAGTGGCTTTTGGCGAGGACAAGTGCTAGAAGTTTTTGTCAGTGAAGAAGTAGTCGGAACAGAAGAGACCGTAGATAAAAAAGGGGAACTCATTATCATTGAAAACCGAGAACGACGGATTAATTTGGAAGTAGGGGATAAAACTGGCTTTGAAATTCAAATCCAAGCCCCCCTACGTCGTCTCCATCGCAATATTAAAACCGGTCAAGTCGTAGAGTTATTGGTGTTATCTCAAGATCCAGATCTCGCTCGTATCAGCAAAATTAGTGATGCTTATCTACCACAACTTGATCTCTGGGTGAGTAACTATCCTGTTCTGAGACGAGATACATTCGTGGAAGTGAGTCAGGAGTTGCGAAGAAGCAATAGAAGCCGAAAAGCTCGTTCTTCACACAAATCTTACTCTTACTAGTAAATTCCTCTCAACCCATCACTTCGTTACCGTGAAAAAAAGGCTTGTACCCACTGTCGAAATGCACGGAAAAGGAAAAAGATTCTTTTTATTTATGCTTGGTTATTGCCTTAGGCTAGCGATTCGTCAGAGGTGGTCGTCTGGGGGTTCCCCAGACGTTTATCCCCCATCAAAAGTTTTGGTAGGTGTTTCTGAGCGTTGCTTGTCGAAAGCTTCTCACCCTTGCTGAAAATTAATCAGAGAGATCTCTCTAGGCAGTGGTAGCTTCTTCTTCTGGTGTAGCAGTAGTGTCTTCGGTAGACTCCTGTACACTTGCCGTCTCAGGTTCTGGCTGCGGTGCCGGTTCTGATTGAGGGGTCACAGTTGGTGTGGATGATATGTCAGCAGTAGATTGTGGAATTTCATCGACGGTCAGTGTTAAGAAACGAATGACATTTTCACTGATACGCATTTGGCGCTGTAAGGGAGCAATGACATTACCATCGATTTGATAGTTCATCTGCACATAAATCCCATCCTGATGTTTACCGATGTTGTAAGCAAGTCGTTTTTTCCCATGATTACGGATGGTCAAATTTTCAACGTTGCGCGCTTGGAGAAACTCCTCATATTTAGCCACTTCTTGCGACACCTGATCCTCAGTGAGATCAGGGCGAATAATGTACATGGTTTCGTATTTATTAATCATGATCATGCTCCTTATGGACAGTACGGCTTGTCTCGATCAACAAGCAAGGATTATTTATTCTACTATGAAACTCTCGGCACTGGCTATAGCATGAATTACGTTTTCGTCAGTGTACCATACTCTGGTTATAACGGTAACGTTTTAGAGTGATGGTGATACTGCTCGATCGCGCTAACAACACGGGACAAATTGATTTTTTTATGTCGTTCTGCTAGTTGTTTCGCCAACACAATGGCATCATTTCGTTCTAAGTATCGAACGCCGGAAAACAAAAAATAACGCAGTCGTTGTTGAATGGCATAGTAATGAATCACGTCCCGACTCACTTCACATTGTTGTGCAAGCCAAGCGGCAGCGACGTAGTTTTCTAATGGTATTTTTGCCCTATACATCACTTTCAGGGATCGGGATAAGGGACAATTTCACTTGTCTTTTCCTCAGCAAAGTGATCTTCATCTTCACTGATAGCAGCAAGCATAATTGTCTAGGAACAGAATTTTAAGATGATTAGTTTCACAAAAAAGTTCCAATATCTGGCGTCCGCTGTTCCCCAATCGAATCAGAAAAGTGATTGCACTCTCTATTTTGTCAGCAGAGAGCTGATCCAAAAACTTATCAACAATGACTCAAATATCTTAGAAATGGTGAATTAATACGTTATAAGTCTATTCTTCATCCCATCACCAGAGGTGAGTGTCTTCTTAGGACGTTAGATCAATTAACTCCAATCTTCTTCTTCATTTCTCCCAGCATTATAAACTTTTCTTTTGTGGTGAATTTGACGAGTTTTTTCAAAGAGAGCTTCTTCCGTTAAATTCCATTGTTGTAAGAGTAAATCTAAATCTTGCTGTAAGGATTTAGCACCGGGAAAATTTTTATAACGAATGCGTAAGCGAGCGAGTTCTGCTAAGTTATGATCAGTAATATCTTCTTGAAAAAGCTGTTCAATGATGGCTCGGTCTTGCTTTTCTCGGGGGTGTTTTTGTTCTGGAACTTGAGTCATTTTTCTAGCCGTTTATTATGTCTAAATTTGGTTTATTTGCGGGGATAACAACCCTTGA
>CAZAYV010000026.1:0-31456 GCA_964489465.1 uncultured Dactylococcopsis sp.
ATCGTGCAAGGGGTTGCTAATGACGAAAATTCCTTAGGATACTTTGGCTTAGCCTACTTTGAAGAAAATAAGGACAAGTTGGCTGCCATTGCAATCGATGATCAAAACCCCGATAATGGCGAAGGTTGTGTTGAGCCTAATGCTGAGACTGTAGGGGCTGGAACCTATCAGCCTTTGGCGCGTCCAGAGTTTATTTACGTCAAAAAAACCTCCGCAGAAAACAACGAAGCCGTGCAGAAGTTTGTCAACTTCTACCTAGACCCTGAAAACAACGGAACTTTAGTTCCCGAGGTGGGCTATGTTGCAGTACCAGATCAAATTTTAACAAAAGCTCAGGCTCGATTCGACAATCGGAAAACTGGGTCAGTGTTTGGAGGCGGTTCCGTTCAAGGCGTGAAACTGGACGAAGTTCTTTAACTGCACTGCAATGAGACTTGTTGGCTGGGTCGGGAAATTAAGTTTTCCAGACCAGCCTTGCCCCTGTTAGCACAATTCTTAAGAAAGCTGATGACCAATCAACCTGAAACGCTATTCAAACCCGATCGTCGCTTAAGTAAATTTATGGAGCGACTCGTTGTTTTGATCTTTGGCTTATTTGCCTTAGTGTCCATTGCCACCACTGTCGGGATTGTCCTTACCTTAGCTGCGGAAACCATTGTCTTTTTTCAGGAAGTTCCCCTCTGGCGCTTTCTCACGGATACCGAATGGACTCCCCTATTTTCAAATCAACAATTTGGCATCTTTGTTCTGCTTAGTGGGACATTTCTCACTTCGGTGATTGCCATCATAGTGGCGTTACCCATTGGACTGCTTTCAGCGATTTATCTGAGCGAATACGCCCCTCCAAAATTACGACAATGGCTGAAACCCCTGCTAGAAATTCTTGCTGGGGTTCCCACCGTTGTATTTGGGTTCTTTGCCTTAGTGTTTGTCACTCCCCTACTCCGGAGCTTTATTCCTGGATTACAAGGGTTTAACGCCCTCAGCGCAGGAATGGTGATGGGAATTTCCATTATCCCCCTTGTGGCTTCTCTGAGTGAGGATGCGATTTATTCGGTTCCTCAAAGTTTGCGTCAGGGCGCTTATGCCATGGGCTGCACGAAAAAAGAAGTGGTTACAGGTGTGGTCATTCCAGCAGGATTATCAGGGATTGTTGCCTCTTTTATTCTTGCTATATCTCGTGCAGTGGGAGAAACCATGATTGTTACGGTTGCTGCGGGACAAAACCCAACTTTAACCTTAAACCCGTTGATTCCAGTGCAAACCATGACTTCATTTATTGTGCAAGTGAGTTTAGGAGATGCGCCCACAGGTTCTCTGGCTTACCGCACCCTGTTTGCGGTGGGGACAACCTTATTTTTAATTACCCTCGTGCTGAATGCTGTTAGCTTCTGGTTTGTGCGTAAATTCAGGGAGAAATACGAATAATGACAACTGCTGATCCAACTCAAAAAAATGTAAGCTCAGAGTTTCAAACAAATCTGAGCAAACGCTATCTGCAAGGTAATATTTTTCGCTATGTCAGCATGGTTGCCACTTATATTGGTTTAGTCGTGTTGGCAGTTTTACTTGTTGATGTGTTTGTTGATGGCATCGGTAACCTTGACTGGGACTTTTTCACCAGCTACCCCTCTCGTCGACCTGACGAAGCAGGATATTTGTCGGCTTGGGTGGGGACGATTTGGCTCATGGTGATTACCGCCATTGTTTCTTCTACTGTCGGCATTGGCGCTGGAATTTTCCTCGAAGAGTTTGCCGCCGATACTTGGTACGCGAAGGTCATTGAAATCAATATCGGGAATTTAGCCGCAGTTCCCTCGATTATTTATGGATTACTGGGCTTACAAGCCTTCGTGCGGGTGATGGAACCGATTACAAAAGGACGAAGCGTTTTGGCTGGTTCTTTAACCATGTCGTTGCTGATCTTACCGATTATTATTGTTGCCACTCGGGAAGCCCTCAGAGCCGTTCCTGATAGCCTCAGACAGGGAGGAATGGCGTTAGGAGCAACCCGTTGGCAAGTGGTGCGAGAACAGGTGTTTCCCCTAGCATTTCCGGGGATGTTAACGGGAACGATTCTGGCTCTTTCTCGCGCTATTGGTGAAACTGCGCCTTTAATTGCTGTGGGAGCTTTAACTTACATTGCTTTTCTCCCCACAGTTTGGCCGATTTGGGAAGGGTTGCAAACGCCGTTTACGGTGATGCCGATTCAGATTTATAACTGGGTGTCCCGTCCCCAATCTGAGTTTCATAATGTCGCCGCCACGGGGATTATCGTTCTGATGGTGGTGTTACTCCTGATGAACTCGATCGCGATCTTTCTCCGTAACAAATTACAGAAAAAACTCAATTAAGGAGGACAAAAATATGACGAGCGATCCACAAATGGAACAAACATCAACAGCTTCTGATGAAAAAGATGTTGTTCTCAAAGCCGACAATGTCAACGTTTATTATGGCCCAGTATTAGCGGTACAAGGGGTCAACATGAACATTCACGCCAATGAAGTAACCGCTTTAATTGGCCCCTCTGGCTGTGGGAAAAGTACGATTCTCCGTTGCTTTAATCGCCTCAACGATTTAGTCGCTGGGGCGAGAGTGGAAGGAAAAATTACTCACAATGGAAAGGATTTATATGGTCAAGGAGTTGATCCGGTGGAGGTGCGTCGTCGCATCGGGATGATTTTCCAAAAGCCGAACCCCTTTCCCAAGTCCATTTACGAAAATATCGCCTTTGGCGCACGAATTAACGGCTATCAGGGCAATATGGATGAACTGGTAGAACAAAGCCTCAAAAAAGCTGCCCTTTGGGATGAGGTCAAAGATAAACTTAAAGAAAGCGGTTTATCTCTCTCTGGTGGACAACAACAGCGTTTGTGTATTGCGCGAGGGGTGGCGATTCAACCAGAGATTATTTTAATGGATGAACCTTGTTCTGCTCTTGATCCGATTTCCACTTTACGGATTGAAGAGTTGATCACAGAATTGAAAGAAAACTATACCATTGTGATTGTGACCCACAATATGCAACAAGCATCACGGGTGTCCGATCGAACTGCCTTTTTTAATGCTCAAGCCACGGAAAAAGGGAAGCAAGGGTATTTGGTGGAATACGACGATACAGAAACGATCTTTCAAAATCCGAAAGAAGAAGCCACTCAGCAATATGTTAGCGGCGCATTTGGTTAAATTTTCCTGCGATTGGCAATTGAAGCAACCGCTACTGAATCATTCTCAGTGGCGGTTTTTTAGGTGCAGTTTCAAAACAGCAAAGTTTCAAGGCTGGGATTTAAGATGAAATAAAGAGGACTGAGTTATGGGGGATGAATCTCTTAATCCGTATTCTCTCCCTTGCTTGGGAATCAATATGTAGCAAAAATTACTAATTTCATCTTAAGGAGACGATTGTCAATCGAGACCCTATACGGCAACCTAAAAGGACTCAAATCAAGCCAGCTTAAACAACTGCAACGGCTGTATCATCAACGCCAACCGCGCGATCGCGCAATCACCCCGGAATTTGCTCAGCGCCTTGCTGCCATTAGCACAGAAATTAATCAGTCGGTATCCGCTTATATTAACCGTCGCGGACAAGTGATTCGGGTGGGGGTGGGTAGCCCGCGACAAACGCAAATTCCCCCCCTGGAATTACCCCGTTATGGCGCTAAGCGGCTATCGGGGATTCGTTGTGTCACGACGGCGTTGAAGTCAAACCCCCCGAAAAAACCCAGTCTCACGGCAATGGTGTTGCAGCGGTTAGACGCGCTAGTGACGTTAACGCTTACCGGTCAAGGATTCCAGCGTCGCGGAGGCGGTGCAACCGGTTATGTCAAATCAGCTTATTTAGCGCATCTTGCCCCAGAATCTGATCCCAATCGTGAAGAAGGCTTATATTGGACGGTTTCACCCCCATTAAGTTTAGATGTAGTGACGAATCAAGATTTTCTGGATTTAGTCGAAGGGTTAGAAGCGGAATTTGAACGGGAATATGTTGCCCAGCAGGTGGATAGTTCCCACCAGCGCGTGGTGGTTGTGGGCTTGATGACGGCTGACTTATCTCAGCAACAGTTTGCAGATGGTTTAGCGGAAGTGACCCGTTTAGTTGACACTGCAGGGGGTGAGGTGTTACAGACGATTACCCAAAGGCGCAGTCGCCCGCATCCGCAAACGGTGATTGGGGCAGGGAAAGTGCAAGAAATCGCGATCGCGGTGCAAACGGTTGGGGCGAGTTTAGTGGCCTTTGATCAAGACTTAACCCCCGCCCAAGTCAGAAATCTGGAACAACAGATTGGAGTGAGAGTGATTGACCGGACAGAGTTAATTTTAGATATTTTTGCTCAAAGAGCGCGATCGCGCGCCGGAAAACTCCAAGTTGAATTGGCACAATTGGAATATCTCCTCCCGCGTCTAGTGGGGCGGGGCGAAGCCATGTCTCGTCTTGGGGGTGGCATTGGCACCCGTGGACCTGGGGAAACCAAACTGGAAACGGAACGCCGTCGGATTCAAAAGCGGGTATCCCGGTTACAGCAGGAAGTCAATCAACTGCAATCCCATCGTTCCCGGATGCGTCACCAGCGACAAAAACAAGAAGTGCCGACCATTGCAGTGGTGGGTTATACCAATGCCGGAAAATCAACTTTGCTCAATAACTTAACCCATGCTGAAATTTACGCCGAAGACCAATTATTTGCCACGCTTGACCCAACCACTCGTCGTCTTACCGTTCCGTCGCAAGGAGAGTTACACACTGTCTTATTGACGGATACCGTGGGGTTTATTAAAGAACTCCCCCCAGCATTAATTGATGCGTTTCGTGCCACCCTAGAAGAAGTGAGCGAAGCGGATGCAATGTTGCATGTTGTTGACTTATCTCATCCGGCTTGGCAAAGCCAAATTGAATCAGTAAGCAAAATTCTAGAAGAAATGCCCATCATGCCGCCGGAGAGTTTATTGGTCTTTAATAAGATTGACCAAGTGGATACAGAAACGCTGACTGAAGCCAAACAACACTTTCCTGAAGCCGTTTATATTTCCGCAGAGCAAAGATTAGGATTAGAAACCTTACGAGAAAAAATGGGAGTTATGATCCTTCAAACTTAACTTCACTCAATCCAATGGGAAACCACGAACGACTGGGGAGACTGCCGCCTCTGCTGATGAAGGGAAACCCGATTCAGTAAATGAATGGTTACAAAGAATTGATTGAGAAGGGTATATGCCCATCGCGAATTTTATTCGGAATCAGTTTTTCCATGACGAATCGGGGAAAACTCTCTAAAATAGGTCTAAATTTCGATCTTTTTCAATTCTTATGCTCAAAAAACTCTTAGTAACACTTAGTAGTCTTGCGTTTTCTTTAGTATTGACGGCACCCGCTCACGCGGATATTATCCAAAAGCCCATTGTTTACACGATTGATGAACAACCTTATGAGGGCTATTACGCCATTAACGAAGGCTTAGGGACTGACCAACCCGTCGTTCTTCTCATTCATGACTGGGATGGAATTGATGACTATGAAAAACGTCGCGTGCAGATGCTGGCAGAACAGGGATATGCTGCCTTTGCCATTGATTTGTATGGTCAAGGCATCCGACCTGAAACCACTGAGGAATCAGAAGCGGAAAGCAGTAAACTATACAGCGATCGCGAAACGATGCGCCAACGACTTTTTGCCGGGCTACAAGAAGCACAAAACTTACCTGGAATTGATGGTTCAAGAGTCGTTGCAATGGGTTATTGTTTTGGTGGTGCATCTGTCCTTGAATTGGCTCGGGCTGGAGCAGAGATTGATGGGTTTGTTAGTTTCCATGGCGGGTTAGAAACCCCAGACAATCAAAATTATGAACAGGTCCAAGCACCAATATTGATTTTACATGGATCCGATGACCCGGTTGCTCCAATGGAACAAGTTACGTCTTTAGCCCAAGCCATGAATGAAGCAGAATTGGCTTATCAAATGGAACTTTATGGTGGAGTTCGCCACTCCTTTACCGTGTGGGGAGCACAAGGCGACAGTTCTCAATATGATGCAACGGCTGATTTAGCGTCTTGGGAAGCGTTACTCTCCTTTCTTGAGAAGCAATTGCGCTAATCGTTATCACGAGTTAAAGATGATAAGGATGGGGATGAGATGTTGCAGTTGTTACGAAAAATAGCATCCGTTTCAATGTATGCTGAGTTGACAAAGTTTTTGTTTCAAAAGCAACTGAATCTTAATCCTAAAAAACACAATTATCATTGAATATGCACAAGTGGAGTGGATTGCTTCTCGCCGTTACGCTTTTAGCATCCTCGGTAACGGCCTGCGCTGATAATGCAGAAACTACCTCTGATGCCGGAGGAACCAGTAATCAACAATCAGCCAGTCAAAGTCGCTTAGATATCGTTTTAGAGCGCGGTAATTTGATTTGTGGGGTTGAGGGCAATATTCCCGGCTTTAGTTTTGTGGATGAAACGGGCGAATATTCTGGTTTAGATGTTGATGTTTGCCGGGCGATTGCGGCTGCCTTATTTAATGATCCAGAAGCCATTGAATTTCGCAACCTTACTTCCTCAGAACGTTTTGAAGCATTAAAAGGGGGTGAAGTCGATCTTCTCTCTCGTAATACAACCTGGACCACAAGCCGTGATACCCAAGTCGGGGCAGAATTTGCTCCCACGACTTTTTATGACGGTCAGGGGATGATGGTCCGTAAAGATAGTGGCATTCAAACCCTAGAGGATATGGCAGGAAAGTCAATTTGTGTGGAGACAGGAACGACAACCGAGCTTAACCTCACTGATAATATGCGTAAGCGCAATGTTAATTTTGAGCCAGTGGTTTTTCAAGAAGCCAATGCTGCTTATGCCGCCTACTAGAAGGACGTTGTGAGGGCATGACCTCTGATAAATCGCAACTGTTAGCGCGTCGCAGTACTCTCCCTAACCCGGAAGAACATGAACTTTTACCGGTCACTATGTCTAAAGAACCCCTAGGCCCAGTAACTATCAACAATGATTCTGCGTGGTTTGATGTTGTAAAATGGGTTACTTATTCCTTGATCCAAGGGGAAGAATTTGGCATTACTCAAGAGAATGTTGAGGAAAAACAATCTGTAGATGATCCAAATATTCGACGATTTTTAGGGGTTGAAGGCAGTTTGGGCGAAGATATGGGGATTGCCAATGACTTTACTGCTCGCGCGATCGCTGCTGTCGGGAATTATGGCGAAATTTATGATCGTAACTTAGGTCAGTCATCTCAGTTTGAGTTGGAAAGAGGCTTAAATGCTTTATGGACAGATGGGGGCTTACTCTACTCTCCTCCTTTCCGCTAAGCCATTCATTTGATTTGGGGTAGTTAATCTGCCCCCATTGTTTGAAGTAAGATCCCAGTCACCCTCTAATGAAATATGGCTAGTGATTCCCAGCAAAAAAAAGTTCCGCTTCTGCGAGATGACAAGTTTTGGAAAGTTAATATCCAGATTTTAGCTGTTGCAGTGGTCGTTGCCGTTCTCGCACTTTTGGTACATAATTTAAGCCAAAATATGCAACGAGCCGGCATTTCTTTTGGTTTTGATTTTTTAGAAAATACCGCTTCTTTTGGGATTAGCGATTTGCCCATTCCTTACAGTCCCGCTAATCCTTACTGGCGAGCCTTACTCGTCGGAATCATTAATTCGATCAGGGTAATGATCGCCGGGATTATTCTCACGACTTTTGTCGGGGTCACGGCAGGAATCGTCAGTTTTTCTGAAAATTGGTTGGTACGGCAAATCAGTAAAATTTATGTGGAAATAGTCAGAAATACTCCTTTATTATTACAACTATTTTTCTGGTATTTTGCTGTATTTTTTAGCTTACCGCAAGTAGAAAATAAAATCGAATTATTCGGATCAATTTATCTGAGCAAACGCCGGATTGCAATTCCTTGGCCAGCCAATACAGTGGAAGTTTGGTTCAGTTTAGCCCTTTTGGCAGCTTTATTCGTTGGAGCAATTTTTCTTTGGCGATCGCGCACGCAAAAAATGGTGCAAATGGGAGCGTCTGGTCAAAAAGAATTGCTCGGATTGGGGGTGATTGGCTTCAGCGCGATCGCGCTGGTTCTTTTCGGCTTAAACTGGCAGTTTCCTCAATCTCCCAACCCCTCAGCAATGGTAGGTGGTTTGCACTTATCCATCGAATTCTCAGCCCTGCTAGGTGGCTTAGTCTTCTATACAGGGGCGTTTATCGCAGAGATTGTTCGTGGGGGGATTCAATCGGTGGCAAAAGGGCAATGGGAAGCAGCGCGATCGTTAGGACTTAAACCCAGTTTAGTGATGCAGTTAGTGGTGTTTCCCCAAGCCCTAAGAGCCATTATTCCGGCTTTAAATAGTCAATACCTCAACCTTGCCAAAAACTCTAGTTTAGCGGTTGCGATTGGGTTTCCCGATATTTACTCGGTTTCCATTACCACCTTCAATCAAACGGGTCGCCCGGTGGAAGTCTTTTTACTGATCATGGCATTTTACTTTTTGATCAGCTTAGCCATTTCCCTGGTTATGAATTTCTTCAATACCCTCGTTCAAGTTCAAGATTAAGGATTGAGATGTCTAACGCTGAAGTTTCTTCCTCTCCTGTTGCCCCACCTCAAGCCAATCTGGGACCGAAAGCCTGGTTGCGTCAAAATCTTTTTAGCAGTTGGCACAATAGTTTATTAACGGTCATTGTCCTCAGTGTTTTTGCTTGGATCCTGTGGAATCTCACGAGTTGGGCAACCACAAGCGCCCAGTGGGAAATTATTAAAGTGAATTTACCCCTATTTTTTGTGGGTCGCTTTCCGCAAGCCCAATATTGGCGAATCTGGACCATCCTGGCTTTGCTTGCGAGTTGTTCTGGCTTCTCTTGGGGGGTGATTGCTAGAGGGGTCCCCAAACTATTGGGTCGCAATATTTTAATTGGCTTTGCTGTTGCCGGAATTGGATTAATTTCGTTACCTACAGCAGTGCTTTTTAAGCTCTTAAATTTAGCAATCCTCGGGTTAATCATTGTAACTGCTTGGGGCGGAAAGCAACTGGGTCGCCTGATCCCGGCAGTAGGAAGCTGGCTGAGTTTGATCTGGATGGCTCTATTTTTGATCAGTTTTTGGTTATTAAGAGGAGGGTTAGGACTAGAAGTGATCCCCACTAATAACTGGGGCGGCTTAACCTTAACCTTAATCGCTTCTGTGATCAGTATTGTCGTTTCTTTTCCGATTGGAGTGGGGTTGGCACTGGCTAGACAGAGTTCACTACCGACAGTACGGTGGTTATCAACGCTCTATATTGAAGTGATTCGCGGTGTGCCTTTGGTTTCCATTTTATTTATGGGACAAGTCATCTTTCCTTTGTTTTTACCCGAAGGAGTCAGACCGGATCGTGTTTTCCGCGCGATCGCTGGCTTAAGTCTGTTTTACGCGGCTTATGTCGCTGAAGATGTCCGGGGAGGATTACAGTCTCTCCCGAGAGGACAAACTGAAGCAGCCAAAGCCTTGGGTTTGAATCCGTTTCTCCTCACTAGCCTCATTATTCTTCCCCAAGCGTTAAAAATTTCTCTTCCTTCTCTGGTTGGGCAGTTTATTAGTTTATTTCAAGATACAACCCTCCTCGCCATTGTCGGTCTCATGGAGTTATTAGGGATTACACGAAATATTTTGGCGCAACCGCAGTTTTTAGGACGGTATGCAGAGGCTTATTTATTTAATGGGCTTTTATTCTGGATTTTTTGTTATGCCATGTCTCGTGCCAGTCGCAAACTCGAAGCTACCCTGAATACCGATCATTCCTAGCTCAATTCAACTTTAAAGATTTAATCATGACTCAATCGGAAAATCAAACGTTACCAACCATAGCCAATCCAGAGGATTACGCAATTATCGCGAGTAACGTTCAGAAATGGTATGCCAATAATTTCCATGTGTTACGAGGCGTTAGCTTGGCAATTAAACGAGGAGAAGTCGTCGTCATTATGGGACCTTCCGGTTCCGGAAAATCGACTTTTATTCGTACCTTTAATGCTTTAGAACCCTATCAAAAAGGAAGGATTGTGATTGATGGCATCGCCCTATCTCACGATTTAAAAAATATTGAAGCGATCCGCCAAGAAGTAGGAATGGTCTTTCAACAGTTTAATCTCTTCCCTCATTTGACTGTTTTGCAAAATGTGACTTTAGCCCCAATTTGGGTCCGGCGCTGGCAAGCGGCAAAAGCAGAAGAAATTGCCATGCAACTGTTAGAAAGAGTTGGGATTTTAGAACAAGCGAAAAAATATCCGGGTCAGTTATCCGGCGGACAACAGCAACGGGTCGCGATCGCGCGGGCGTTAGCCATGCAACCGAAAATTATGCTATTTGACGAACCGACTTCAGCGTTAGACCCGGAAATGGTGCGAGAAGTTTTAGATACCATACGCTCTCTTGCCGATGATGGGATGACAATGGTCTGTGTGTCTCATGAAGTGGGTTTTGCCAGAGAAGTTGCTGATCGCGTGGTGTTAATGGCAGAGGGGTTATTAGTTGAAGAAAACACGCCAGAAGAATTTTTTAATCATCCGAAAGAAGAACGCACTCAACAATTTTTATCACAAATCTTATAGCGATTCGGCTATTTTGAGGAAGCTTACCGAATCTTGGATACGATGATGCCTTAGACTGATCGGTTCCTGTAAGTGCTGGCTCAATATCGAATATAATTAAGGAATAAAGTAGATTCGTCTGCATTATTTATACATGATTCTACCCACTTCTCAAAAAGCCAGTCAAAGTAAAAGATTAAGTTTAGTGGAGACGCTGATTCGGCATTAGAATATACAGGAAATGATAGCGATATTGGCTTTATCGCGGTACGACAGAAATTTTCCCCAAGCAACCTGAATCAGACAATCCTGACGAAAATATAGAACAGCGTCTCCTTCGCAGCGAGTCTCCCTTGCGAGTGAAATTAGGCATTGATCCAACCAGAACGGATATTCATTTGGGGCAGAGTATTCCCGTGCGCAAACTCCGCGCCTTTTAAGATGTGTTTTCTTCAACCAAGATGACAGGAATGGGACTACTTTCTAACACCGTTTGCGAAATCGAACCAATTAAAACCTTGTCTAAGGGTTGATGTCCCCGTTTGCCGATAATAATGTCGCTGACTCTTAAAAATTGAGCCGTTTCCACAATTTCTGTCCCGACAACCCCATTACTGGTGGTAAAGCGATAAGGAATATCAGCAAGCAGTTTTTGGCTGAGTTGTCTTAACTCATTTGTTTTTTCTTCATCGCTATGGCTAATCACATGGAGAACAATAACTTCTGCATTCGTTCTTCTGGCTAGATCTCCCGTTTTTTTTAAAACTTCTGTTGCCAGAGGAGAAGTATCAATAGCAGCGAGAAGACGGTTTTTTTCGGTAGTTGTGACTTTTGTCGGGTCAACTTCTCCTTTTTCGAGCAATTTCGGGGCAAAATGGGGAATGGCCCATGCACCTAGCGGTGCGGTTACCAGAATGGATAATACAGCCAAGGCAAGAATAATTTCTCCCCCTTCGATACCTTGGGATAGAGGAATTGCTCCAATGGCAGCTTGTACCGTGGCTTTTGCCGAATTTCCAGGCAGTAAAAAGAATCTTTCCCGCCAAGTCCAGTTACTCCCTACAGTGGAGAGATACCAACCAATACTGCGTCCAAACAGTAAGCCTAACACTAAAATGGCTAAACCGGGGAGGAAAACGCTAGCTAAAACACCGAGTTTCAAACTAACGCCGAGTAAGACAAATAAAACAATTTCGGCAACAATCCAAAGCTGATTAAATTCCACCCGTAACCGTCGCGCTAAAGGGGCATCAAATTCAATCAGGAAAAAGCCTAATGCCATTGTCGCGAGATAGCCGGAAAAGTAGGGAAAGGTTTCAGCAACGACAATTAACCCTAAGGCAAGGCTGGCAACAATGATCAGTTCATGAACGGGGTTTTGGGCAAATTTAAACTTAGCGAGAATTAGTGTAATCAGCCAAGCAACAACAGACCCGATGATGACCCCCCCAGCAATTTGGAAGAGGACTTGGAAGGGGACTAAGGTGATAGAGTTTGCTTCTATCCCTTGTCCCAGAAAATTCAGGAGAAGGCTAAAAATGAGGAGAACTAAAACATCGGATAAGGCACTCCCCGTTAAGATCACATCAGGAATGCCTTTGGCGACTCCCCACCCTAAACTTTTCAGGCGTAACATTCCCGGAACAATCACGGCGGGGGATTCTGCACTGATGACACAGCCTAATAAAAGACCAATCCAGAGGTTAAAATCAAAAAGCAGCATGGAAAACAGCGCGATCGCGCTCATTTCTGCGAAAGCCGGTAAAAAACCAAGCCGTAACGCCACACTCCCCTGTTGCAGAAGTTTTTCTCGATCTAATCCTAATCCTGCCCGCATTAAAATCACCATGACGGCTGCCGTTCGTAAATCGTCAGCGAGAGTGATTACAATTGGGTCAAGCCAATGGGTTAGTTCTTGACCGAGGAGAATCCCCACTGCAATCATGCCTAGCAAGGGAGGAGTTCCCAGTCGGCGGACGAGTTCTCCCCCCAGAAATCCCAATAGTAAGATTAAAATAAAACTTGCGAGCATTTGGTTTGGAAAATTTGGTGAATTCGATTAATCCCTTACAACTCAGTATTTTCTTTTTTCTAGCAGTTGTTCTGTTTCTTAGTTCTCTTTTAATTGCTGGTTTATCCTATTTACCCTTCTCTCAAATTTCTCAAGCTCTTATCAAACGGTTTGCCCCTGGCGAAATTTATCGTCATACCAGTCCTTCTTTTAAGATTTGGCTGGTTTTAACCATTATCATTATTGCTTTTGATGCCGCCTTTTTGCGACTTCCCAGCCCCACTTGGTTGGAGTGGTTAGAATTTCCCTTAGGATTGTTTGTCGCGGTCGATGTTTGTTTCTTTAGCTTTAAAGTCATTGATAAATTATTCGAGAATTATCTCTTGGGAGTCGCTCTTGAAGACGAAACGAAAATTAATAGTGAACTGTTTGCCCTAGGAGAATATTTAAGTAAAGCGACCACCGTTCTCATTATTATCTTTTGCTTTGCCCAAACCCATCAAATTAATCTCATTGGTTTACTTGCCAGCTTAGGAGTTGCCGGTGCAACCATTGCCTTTGCCTCCCAAAAAGTGATTGAAGAAATTCTTTGGAGTATTGTCCTGTTAATTGATCGTCCTTTCAGTGTTGACGATTACATTCATCTTCAAGATCGCACCCTGGGTAAAGTGGAGTCCATTGGCTGGCGTTCGACAAAAATTCGTCTCTCTGGAAAAAATACATTAGCGGTCATTCCTAATAGTCATTTAGTCAAGGAAAATATTGAAAATTTAACCCGTGCCAAACGGGTAATTTCCATGATTACCTTGACATTTTTTAATCGTTTATCTGAAAATGAAAAAGCTCTCATTCAGGAATTTATTTTCCAAAGTACTGATGATATTTTAGGAATTGATAGTGAATTAACCCAGGTCAACTTTAAAGACGTTGTTGAGCGTGGGGGAGACCAATGTGTTCGCGCCGATATTATTTTCTTTATTTTAGGTGCAGCGGATACTTCCATGGAATTACGCCGAGGCTTACTGGAAATCGCCCGTGATAATATTGTGAATCGTTTAGAAATCTATGGTATTGCTTTTAACTGCGAACAAACAACCGTCGATGTTCCTCAGGAAATGACAATTTAGTAATGTCAAAAGTGATGGTGAATTGTGCAGATTGAATGGGATATTCTAAAAGATGTTTTGGGGTTCATGTTGCGCTTGGGAATCTTTTCTCTTGCGGCAATTGTCTCCCCATTTGTGGGTCGATTTTTACCTAGATTAATCTGGCGGTGTTTACTCTTAACCCAACGTTATATTGCCATTGATGCTAGGCATACCTATGATCAATTTATCAAATCGTTCCAGAATTTAATTGCAATCGGGGGAACTTTGTCCTTTCTCGCGTTAGCGTTAAACTTACTTGCTGAGTATGAAGAACTGTATAAATTTTTGGGTTTCTTCATCTATTCTGCCCTTTCGGTCACGCTCGCTTGGATTGCCCTTAAAATCAGTCGTCAACTGATTCGGCGCACCGTAATTGGTCTAGTGCAACGTTGGTTTGGGGAAGTTAATGAAGTCGTTTTAATTTTTGAGACCCTGATTTATGTTGTTATCGTAATTGCAGCAGGAATTATTTTTGCCATTGGTTTAAAACTCAATATTACTGCCCTCATTGCCAGTTTAGGCATTAGTGGGGTCGCGATTGCATTTGGGGCACAACAAACGCTGAGTCGCTTGTTTGGCACTCTTGAAATCTATTTAGATCGTCCTTATCGCCCTGGCGAATATATTCGCATTACTTTTAATCCTTATGGTGAAGATGCTTATGGTCGGATTGAATCCATTGGTTTACGTTCTACTAAAATTCGCATGGTGGCAACCAATACCATTACAATTGTTCCCAATTCATTAATGGCAGAAAAAAATATTGAAAACATCAGTCGCGGGAAAAAAATTGTTGCTATGTTATGCTTGGATTTCTTGAGAGTTTTAGATAACGGAGAACGTGCTTTAGTGAAACAGGTGGTACAAGATGCAAGCAATGTATTTTGGGGATTTACCAAGGCAAGTATTCATGTCCAGTTTTGTAGCACAGATTATCAAGCCGGAACCCGCGCCCGAATTATCTTTTTTATCTCTAGTGTCGATGAAAGTTCTCTCGGCTTGCGGAAACGTCTTCTAGAACTAGCGAATAGCGCGATCGCGCACAAATTAGCTGCTTACAATCTTAAATTTACCACTCCTGAACCTGTGGTCTATATCGACTCGCCCATGTCGCTTTAGGTGAATTGCCATGAATCCACAATCTTTTTCTGACTACAATGATCCAGAAACTTCTAGGTCTCAGAGCCTATCGCAAACCGTGGAAGAATTGGAAGTGAAATTAGAACAGTTACAGGCATCAGCACAAACCTTAATTGGCGGGTTAATTGTGGCAATTCTGATTACAATTGGGGTATCCGGATGGTTTGCCTACCGTTTAATTCTACAAGAACAAACCGCACGACGTAAAGCGCAAGAATTTCAACAAACAGAAATTGAACTCCAAGAACAATTGGATACTTTAGAACAACAGGTGAGGACACAACAGCAACAAATGGAACGCTTGCAAGAACAGATTCCTCAAAATCTTGAAAGTCTCAATAGTGCAGTTGATTCTAATCAACGAGAAATTGAACGTTTACAAGAGCAAATTCAAGAACCTGAAAAATCGACTAATGAAGAATCTACCACTAAGGAGGAAGAAAGTAATTAGGTCGGTCGCTAAACATTCGAATTTCCGTTACCGTTGCCATTTAAATCTTCCTCTTGATTATATTTTATCGCTTAAATCGTTAACTTGGTAGAATTTAGAGCCATTAATTATTTTAATTATTAATACAACTTAACCCTAAAAAGAGAGATATTGGTAACTGATAAGTCTCAATTTTAAGAAACTTCCCTTTAATTTTATATTCTAGATGATTTTATCAACTCAGATGAATTTCTCTCTTTTTTCGTTTCTTAATCAAATCCAATCTTTTTTTTCCCAAGCAGAAACTCCAATCACTAATCCAACCTGGGAAGAGATTCCAGAAAACGTCAGGGCTGAGTTAAAAAAACTCATGAGTCAGTTACCTCACCCTCCTGCTCAAGTTACTGAAATTGAAAGGGAAATTATAACGCGTTTAAAGGCGTGGGAAGTTGATAAAGATGAGAATCATTTAGTAATTTTAGGGTCACCCGTTAGTAATTTAGAAGGTTTAATACGAGCTAGTTTTCCCGAACACCATTTAAAGGGAGTTGAAGTGATTTACCCCTTTTCTAGTTTAAAATTTCGTGAGCAAACTTCTGAGATTAGTCAACAGTTAAAAACGGCTATAAAAAGGACAATGCAAAGCCATTACTCTAGTTTATTTCAAACATCACAGGAATCAAAAACTAAAATTATTGTTATTCCTAATTTAGAAAAATGTTTCTTACGGTGTATTGGAGGTTGGGAAGGCATTATCTGGCTACGAGAACACATTGTTAATACTCCTCATTCTTTCTGGCTTGTGGGTTGTAATTATTGGTCCTGGAGTTTTTTAGATTATGTGTGTCAAATCAATGCTTATTTAGAAGCAAAAATGAATCTCTCTAGCTTAAGTGGCGATGAACTTTGGGAATGGTTAAATCCTGTTATTGAAAGTTTTATTCCGGAAGAAAAAGAAAAAAAATCATCATTTTTTTGGGAAACTTTAGCTGCTTTATCAGAAGGAAAAAGTGAAGTAGCCATGGCATTATGGTTGCAATCCCTTCAGATGTCAGTTGATGAAGAAGACCAAGATCATAAAGAAGAGATGACACAATTAAAGTTGAAAACTCCTAGTTTACCTAAGCTTAAGGTTTTATCCGCTGAAAATCGATATATCTTACATTCTTTATTACTTCATGGAGAAATGACGCGATCATCCCTTGCCATGAGTTTAGGAGAAAAGCAGGAAAATATTCAAGCCAGAATCCAAGTTTTATTACGCGATAATTTAATTAAAAAGCAAGACGGGTTATTAAGTGTGACGCCACTTTACTATCCTAAAATAAAACAGGAACTGAGTCAAAATAACTTTTTAATTGGAGAAGATTAATGGGATTGAGAAAACTGGCATTTAATCTAGTTGCCCAAGCAGGTAATCGTCAGCAGCTATCAGAAGATTTATTTGCAGATCTGAGTTGGGGAAAGCTTCTTTCTGCTATCATAGCGCTTCTAATTAGTTATGGTTTACTAGTTTCAATTCAGTTCATAACCACTTGGTTTTCTGAGCGAGTTCCCCGCAGCTATCGACTACTGATTAAACAATCAGTTCCCTTCTGGAAAGGACTGGTTTTAATTATTGCCGTTAGTTATTTAATTAATTTATTTTTGAATTTATCAGGACAGAATTTAATCGCACTAACGGGCACGATCGCGCTGACTTTAGGATTTGCATTTAAAGATTATACCACGGCAATTATTGCCGGAATTGTGGCATTATTTGAAGCCCCTTATCGCGTCGGCGATCGCGTTGAAATCGGTGGTTATTATGGCGAAGTCACTGACTTTGGCTTGAGGGGCATTCGTGTTAAAACACCTGATGATAACCTAATCACCATTCCTCATAGTAAAATTTTGACCGAAGCGATTTCTAATAGCAATAGTGGACAACTTGAAGCCCAAGTCATTACCAATTTTTATTGTCACCATTCTGCTGATTTAGAAGCGGTCATTGATATTCTTTATCAAGCTGCTTACAGTAGCAAATACACCCAACTCAAATTGCCCATTACAGTGATTGTTTCTGAAGCATTATGGGGCACTCACTTAAAGTTAAAATCCTATCCCATGGATGCCCGAGATGAATTTATTTACAAAACCGATTTAACTCGTCGCAGTAAACAAGCCTTCCAGGAAAAGGGAATTCAATATCCGTCTTTTAGTTTTGATCAACAATTGACACAACGTGATGAATCATGAATAATTACCTCATTGTTTGGGTAACGAATCAAAAATAATGGCAAAGAAAGTTGGTTTAGCCCTAGGGAGTGGTGGTGCCAGAGGCTGGGCGCATATTGGGGCGATTCGCGCCTTAGAAGCAGCAGGAATAACCATTGATTATATTGCCGGAACCAGTATTGGTGCTTTCGTCGGTGGCATTTATGCCGTTAACCAGTTGCATGACTTATATGATCCCAAAACCCCAAATATTTTTGATGTCATTGGGAGCACAATTAATATTATGGAGCAACAAGTTACACAAATTAATTTGCAACTGTATCAGCCAGATATTTTATTACAACCGCGCCTTTCCCAGTATGGGATTTTTGATTTTCACCAAGCAGAAACTCTGATGGAAGAAGGATATCGCTGTGTAGAAGTAGCCTTGCCTGAGATTAAAGAAAAATTATCGAAATAAACTCATTCATGCAATTTTTAGACTATTTAATTATTACTGCTTATCTGTTAACAATTGTTGGTTTTGGCTTTATTTTACAACGGAAAGCTTCCCAAGGCATTGATGCTTATTTTTTAGGCAATCGGCGTTTACCCTGGTGGGCATTAGGGGCATCTGGGATGGCATCGAATACGGATATTGCGGGCACTATGATCATCACCGCTTTAATTTACGCCATTGGGATTAAAGGCTTTTTCATTGAAATTCGCGGTGGCATTGTGTTGATCATGGCATTTTTCATGATCTTCATGGGAAAGTGGACCAGACGCGCCCAAGTAATGACGTTAGCCGAATGGATGCGATTACGATTTGGGGAAGGAAGAGAAGGCAATATTGCCCGTTTAATTAGTGCCATTGCTAACTTAATTATCTCGATTTGGATTATTAGTTACTTTGCCGTTGGTGGGGGTAAATTTTTTGGTCAACTTTTAGGAATTGATGATCGCTTAGCCGCCATTTTAATGATTACTTTAGCGATGATTTATACCGCTGCGAGCGGCTTTTATGGGGTGATCTGGACCGATGTTTTTCAAGGAATTTTAATCTTCATTGCCATTATTTATGTTTGCGGTTTAGCTTTAACTACGGTTACGCTGCCTGAAACCTTTTCGATTTCTGTTCCTCTCAGTGGTGATGAATTTCAAACGATCTCCACCACCCTCACCGATTGGAGTAACTTTCTTCCCCCACCGAATCTGGATTTACCAGGGCAATATTCAACATTTAATCTCTTTGGCATTACCCTATTTTTCTATCTCCTCAAAACCGGAATTGAAGGGTTTAGTGGTGCGGGGGGCTATATGAGTCAACGCTATTTTGCTGCTAGCAGTGATCGCGTAGCTGGATTACTCTCTCTGTTTTGGATTTTATTATTAGCCTTTCGTTGGCCCCTTGTCACTGCTTTTGCTATTTTAGGGATTCATTATGGACTGACCAACACTGTGATTGCCGATCCCGAATTAGTCTTACCCACGGTAATTGAAGCGTATATTCCTGTGGGAATTAAAGGCTTGTTGGTGGCGTGTTTTATCGCTGCTGCCATGTCCACGTTTGACTCGATTATTAACTCTAGCGCCGCCTATTGGGTGAAAGATATTTATCAAGCCTATCTCAATCCCAATGCCAATAACCAACAACTGATTATTCAAAGTCGGGTTGCTTCTGTTGCCGTTGTTTTAATCGGTTTATTATTTAGTTTTCCGGTTGTGAATATTAACGATATTTGGGGATGGATTACCTTAGGCTTTGGATCCGGATTATTTATCCCGTTACTTTTAAGATGGTATTGGTGGCGCTTTAATGGTTATGGTTTTGCGGTGGGAATGGTTGCAGGAATGGTCACTGCCATTATTACCAAATTGAGTGGGATTGCCTTACCTGAATATGCCAACTTCTTAATTCCGGCGAGTGCTTCTTTCTTAGGTTGTATTATTGGCACGTTCTTAACGCCTCCCACCGAAGAATCAGTGTTAGATAACTTCTATCAAGTTACGCAACCGTTTGGATTTTGGCAACCGATGCGGAAGAAATTATCTTTCCCTCAACAAGCCAAAATTCGACAAGAAAATCGACGGGATATCATCGCGATTTGCATTGCTGTTCCTTGGCAACTGGTCTTATTTTTAACCGGAATGATGATTTTAACCAAGCAGTGGGAACAATTTGGTTTGCTGTTACTTGTACTAGTGCTACTTTCGATCGCGCTTTACTTGACTTGGTTCCGCTATTTAGGAAAAGCCGTTCATCTGAAGCAAGAAAAATGACAAATCCTCCTGAGATTATTTTAGAAGCCAAGCAAGTCACTTTATCAGATCGCCTTGGCTTCACAGAAATTTTGCAAGCAATTTCTGTTCAGATTAAACCGCGCGATCGCGCCATTATTCTCGGACCCTCCGGTTCTGGAAAAACGTCTCTACTCCGCCTGTTCAATCGTTTAAGCGAACCGACCACTGGAACCCTTTTTTTTCAGGGAACCCCTTACCATAAGATTCCAGTTCTTTCTCTACGCAAACAAATTGTTTTAGTCCCCCAAGAACCCAAGCTATTAGGAATGACAGTTAAAGAAGCCCTTGCCTATCCCCTAACTTTACAACAACTGTCTCAGCCAGAAATCAATACCCGCATCACGACCTACTGCGAACAGCTACAAATTCCGGAAAGTTGGTTTGATAAAAACGAATTACAACTGTCTTTAGGACAACGTCAGTTAGTGACTATTGCGCGGGGATTAATCATGCAACCCCAAGTCTTGTTATTAGATGAACCAACTTCCGCATTAGATATTGGCATAGCGACAAAAGTAATCGAGTTTATAAAGACACAAGAAATAACCATTTTAATGGTCAATCATCAACTGGATATTGCAGAACAATTCAGCGATCGCGTTCTGTTTCTTAAACAAGGAAAATTAACAAAAGATATTCCCAATCTTAATCTTGATTGGCAACAATTGAAACAAGAAATTATAGAAACTGAAAAGCAAATCGAACAAGAGTGGAATTAGACACAGTTATAATGAAAAAAATTCTGAATCCCGGGATTGGGGTATGCAAATTGCACACAATCGTTCTCAAAACTGGACAACAGCAGCAGACTTAGAAGCTTTAGAAGACGATCAATGGCATCGCTATGGGGAGCATGTCAGGTTTGCAAGAAGCGCTAAAAAAACCGACAATTAAGAGGACTTATTTAGCTAAAGCCTCTACTATGACTCCTGAAAAACAAGCTCTGCTCAAAACTCATCTCGACGCGATCGCCAAAATCCTCTATGAAGAGAGTTTAGCTAGTCCTTTATTGTCGGGATTTAGTGCTCAAGTATCAGACTTATTAGCAAGTAATTAAAGACTTAAGTTATAATAATAGAAACAATAAAAATTTAGCTTAATCCTTGATTAAGAATGGCTCATGAAGTTGCTCCTTATTTAGCTTACTGGAAACAACAGCGTGAAAAAGAAAAGGAGCGCGATCGCGATGCTGCAGATTAACTTGATCGCACTCTCTATTTTTTATCAATGAGCCAGTCAAATAACTCACCAACAGTAATTTCAAATGCTTGAGCAAATGAAGGAGTTGGTAACTTTAGCGTTTTTTCATCAAAAATTTCTAAGACTCGATCGCGATAATAGACAAAAACTGATTCTTCTGAGGGGTTAATTAGCCAACCCAATTCAGTTTGATCATTGAGACAGTAAAGGATATTCTTCGTGACTTTAGTTTGATTCTGCTTAGGAGAAAGAATTTCAATTGTCCAAATTGAACATACTTTGATAGTAGCGAGCAAACAGCTGAAAAGACAAGAAAAACTGCAATTAACTAGCAAAAACCCTATTTTCTCAAAACTCTGTAGGATTAGAAAAGTATTTTTGACTGAATTTAGGAATTTCCTTCCCCGATTAACCAAATCTTGTTTTTCTCTTAAAGCTCACTATATTTCGGCATAAAGTTCTATTAATTTAGCTCCGTGAAAATAAGGTTGTTCTTCAAGCTAAGTATGGATTTATACTAACAATGGCTGGCAATAACGTTATCTTTATTCACCCAGACGGCGCAGGTCCTACTCACTACGCTCTTGGTCGCCTCGCAACAGTGGGTCCCGATGGTCTTCTCAATTGGGACGAAATGACTGAATCAAGCGTTTATCTTGGTCATCTAGACGATCAAATTGGAGCGACTTCCAATGCTGGTGCTGTGGCTCACGCTTATGGCATTAAGCCTGTCGCACCCAGTTATGGTTTCGACGAAAATGGAGAGCCCTATCAACCTCTTTCCGAATTGCAAGGGCAACTCCAAGCAGGAGCAGAGTCCGGTTCGACCATTATGGAAGAAGCGATCGCTGCTGGCAAACCCACGGCAGTGATTCAATCCGGCTTTATCGCTGAACCCGGTACGGGTGTTTTCCTCGCCGATGCAGAGAGCAGAGGTGACAGAGAAGGGATCACCGCTCAAATTATTGAGTCTGGTGTTGATGTCATTCTCGGTGCAGGAGAAGTTGACTATCTCCCCGAAGGTGAAACCGGATTCTTTGGGGTAGAAGGAACTCGCACTGACGATCGTAACCTCATTGAAGAAGCTCAAGACATGGGTTACGAAGTGGTTTACACGCGGGAACAACTGGAAGCGCTGCCCTCTGATACCGAAAAGGTATTAGGAATTTTTGCGGCTGAAGATACCTACAATGACTTAACGGAACAACAGTTAAAGGATGCCGGATTATTTGACCCAGATGCACCGCCAAGCGAGCAGCTCATTACCTACGGTCAACCGGATCAAAATAATCCCAATCCGCCGACGGTTGGGGATATGATGGAAGCTACCCTTGGCTTAGACAAATTTACCCAGGCTGAAGATGGCTTTTTCATTGTTGCGGAAGAAGAAGCAACCGATAACTTTGGGAACGACAACAACACTGCTGGTGTTTTAGACGCTGTTTTAAGAGCGGATGAAGCCATTGGGGCTGCTCAAGACTTTGTTGATAACGTCAACCCCAACACCTTGGTTCTCACGGCTGCTGACAGTGCTGCCGGGGGTTTACAAATTGATGATGTTTCTGGTGAAACCGTTGGCACCAACTCCCGTCAGCGCTTCTTGGATGAAAATGGCGAGGAGGCTGCATTTGAGGTTCCTTTAGACGGTCAAACCGGTAACGACACCGAACCTTTTGTTACTGGTGCACCCGATGCCAATGGAGACATCTTTGAATTTGGTACTGCTTGGGCAGAATTTAGCGATGTTCCAGGTAGCATCGTCAGCAAAGGTTATGGTGTTAACGCAGAACAACTTTCCTCCACTGTCGATAACACAGGGATTTATCGTCTGATGTACGAAACCCTATTCGATGTGGAACTGGATCCTCCCGAAGGAGTACCGGATGATTTTGCGGTTGAGGAACCTCCTGAACCGACACAAGAGACGGGAAATGTCATCTTCATTCACCCTGATGGGACAAGCCCCTCGCACTTCGCTGCTGCTCGTTTTAACACTGTAGGCACTGACGGTCGTCTGAATTGGGATAAAATGACCGATGCCGGGGTTTATCGGGGTCACATGGACGACCGAATTGTTAGTACTTCCAATGGGGGTGCTGTAGTTCACGCATTAGGAGTCAGACCCTTTGCCGGAAGTTATGGTCTAGACGAAGAGGGCAATCCCATCACTTCCCTGTCTGGAAAAGAAGGCGTGACCATTATGGAAGAAGCCCAAGCAGCTGGCAAAGCAGTGGGAATCGTTAACTCTGGCTTTATTGCTGAACCGGGTTCTGGTGTCTTTTTAGCGGATGCAGAAGATCGGGGTCAAACTGAAGCGATTACGGCTGAAATTCTCGAATCCGGTGCCGAGGTGATTCTTGGGAGCGGTGAAACCGATTATCTTCCTGAGGGAGTAGTGGGACGCTTTGGACAAGAAGGAACCCGTACCGATGGTCGCAACCTGATTGAAGAAGCTAAAGACATGGGTTATACCGTTGTCTTTACGCGGGAAGAATTAGAGGCGGTTGATCCAGCAGAAACTGAGAAGCTTTTGGGCATCTTTGCCGCTGAGGATACTTACAACGATACCTTTGAAGATGATCTGCGCGCTCAAGGATTAGTTGAGGACAATGGGGATTTAATTTACTATGGTCAACCGCTTGAAAATCCCAACCCTCCCACAATTGCGGAAATGACCGACGTTGCTCTTTCCGTTCTCTCTGAAGACCCTGACGGGTTCATGCTGGTTGCAGAAGAGGAAGCAACGGACAACTTTAATAACAACAACAATGGTGGCGGCGGTCTTGAAGCGACCATTCGCGCTGATGAAGCCATTGGCGTTGCTCAAGACTTCATTAAGAATGAGGATCCCAATACGTTGCTGGTTACGGCTGCTGACAGTGATGCTGGTGGCGTTGAGGTCAATGACGTTTCTGGGGATACCGTTGGCACCTATGATGTACAATCAGAGGACACTATAATTCCCTATGACGGACAAACCGGAGCTGATACCGCACCTTTCCCCACTCCTCCCGATGCAGATGGTGACGAATTCCAATTCGGCATTAGCTTTGCAGGACTCCCGGATTTTGCGGGCTCAATTGTTGCCAAAACCTTTGGCATGAATTCAGAAACGCTGCCTTCCACTGCCGATAATACGGATATTTACCGCACCATGTATCGGACACTCTTTGGTGTAGAACCAGAAGAAGTTGCTAATTCTAATCTTGTATTTGGTACCACTGGTGACGATGTCCTTGATTCTGCTGTCGACGCTAACTTTGATGGTGCTGGTGATCGCGTTTTTGCCGGACCCGGAAATGACTTGATCGATACTAGTAGTTCACCCTTTGGTCAAAACCGAGTTTATGGGCAATCCGGGAATGATGAGTTTATTGCTGGTACAGGCGACCGCTTAATTGGCGGCGAGGGGGATGATAAGTTCTTCCTCACTGAAGAAAGCGGCGCTACTGTAATCACTGGCAATGCTGGCGCTGACCAATTTTGGATTGCTACGGTTAGTTTTCCCAGTGAAGCGAATACTATCACTGACTTTACCTTTGAAGAGGATGTTCTCGGGATTGCCGGCATTGGTGCAACTGATATCACTGATCTCGATATTTCTCAAGATGGAGACAATACCGCGATCGCGTTTGGCGGTAATGAGTTAGCAATCTTACTGGAGGTTGATAGCAACGCTCTCACTAACAGTAACTTTGCCTTTGTTTAATCAAGCAATCGCTTAATTTTTCGCGGATCTAAAGTCCTTCTAAATTCCCCTGAGTAGAATATTATTTCTACTTGGGGGATAACAATTAATCAAACGAATCAAGGCAATGTATTCTTGATCCGCCATTACTGTACTTAGGATTTGATCCGGTTTAAAGCTATTACGGTATAGTACAATCGCAAGTAAACGATACGGTGTAGGATAAAAACTTTCCGTACAAAGGCTTGAGGAGATGGTTCAGCAAACTTCAACCTCTTCGGAAGATACGCCTTTCCCGCCATCGCGATCGCGCAAACTGCGATTTTTGATTCCCATTGGTTTAGTGTTGGTTGGGGTAGGAGTTGCTATCAGATACTATTTTTTTTCCCCAACGGAAGAAACAGCAATTGAACTGAGTGGGCGGATTGAAGGCTATGAAACCGATCTCGGAACAACAGTTCCTGGAAGAGTTGAAGCCATTACTGTCCGAGAAGGCGATCGCGTGACAATGAATCAGATCGTTGCCAAACTCGATGATGATGAACTGCAAGCCCGATACAAAGCAACCCAAGCGCAATTGAAAAGCACCCAACAAGCAGTCCAGCAAGCAAGATTACAGATTGAGGTCATTCAAAGTAACATCCGAGAAACCAAGCTGAGTCGTCAACAAGCCCAAAATAACGCCGAAGGGAGGATTGAAGAAGCAAGAGGAAACTTAGAAGCTGCTACTGCACAATTGGAGGAAGCAAAAGCCCAACAAAAAGAAGCCCAAGCCCAACTCCAATTAGCCAAAGCCGATCGCGATCGCTTTGAAAAATTATGGGAACAAGGAGTGGTTCCGCGACAACGCTTTGATCAAGCCCAAACCGAATGGGAAAGCCGGCAAGCCACCGTAGAAGCCCGTCAATCGGCAGTGAAGGCAGCGCAACGTCAAGTGAATGTGGCAGAGGGAACATTGCGACAAGCACAAACCAGTAGCTTTGACCCCGAAATTTTCACAGAACGACTGCAAGGACTACAACAGCAACTGGATCAAGCGCGATCGCGCCTCGAAGCCGCCCAAGCCAATGTTGTCAATGCCCAAGCCAATGCAGAAGAAATTCAAGCCCAGTTAGATGATCTTGAGATTACCAGTCCCATTGCTGGTGTCGTTTTAGATCGGGTGGCGGAACCGGGAGAAGTCTTAAGCGCTGGGAAAATTATCGTCACGGTTCTCGATTTAGATGAGGTCTACCTGCGTGGGTATGTTCCCGAAGGTCAAATTGGTAAAATTCGAGTGGGTCAAGACGCAAACGTCTATCTCGATTCTGACCCAAATACGCCTTTAGCAGCCACTGTCAGTACCATTGATAGTGAAGCCTCCTTCACTCCCGAGAATATTTACTTCAAGCGCGATCGGGTTAAACAAGTCTTTGGCTTAAAACTCAGCATTGATAACCCCCAAGGCTTTGCTAAACCCGGAATGCCAGCCGATGCCGAAATTATCCTTGACTCCGAATCAACTGACTAATAAATAAGTATTAAACCACTCCAGTCACAGAGAACACAGAGAATTGAAAAACTTGGACGGTCACTTAAAATCTGAGAAAGGGGGTAAAGCAATTACTCCTACTTCCCCTGTTATCCATGTGGAAGGTTTATGGAAACAGTACGGAAACTTTCCTGCGGTTAAAGGAATCAACTTCATCGTAGACAGAGGGGAGATCTTTGGCTTAATTGGACCTGATGGCGCAGGAAAAACCACCACCTTTAATATCCTCGCTGGTGTAATGGAAGCGACTAGCGGAAGCATAGAAGTTTTAGGACATTTCCCACGAGAAGTACGGTTACAAACGGGCTATCTGACCCAAAAATTTTCTCTCTACTCTGATTTAAGCATTGCAGAAAATATCGCTTATAATGCCCGTGTGCGGAGAGTTCCCGAAAGCCAGTTTCAATCTCGTGCCCAAGAGTTATTACATCGGGTGGGATTGAATCCGTTTAAGAATCGCCTCGCCAGTCAACTCTCAGGGGGAATGAAGCAAAAACTCGCCCTCTGTTGTGCGTTAGTGTCCAATCCGAAAGTGTTATTACTCGATGAACCCACCACGGGGGTTGATCCAGTTTCTAGAAGAGAATTTTGGGATTTATTGGCTTCCGTTGCAGCAGAAGGAGTGACAATTGTTACAGCAACGCCTTACTTAGACGAAGCGGAACGCTGTCATCGGATCGCCTTGATGTATGATGGTGAAATTCAACAAATGGGAACCGTATCCCAGTTGCGAGAGAGTTTAGGTTTAGTCCGTTTAGAAGTGCGCTGTGATGATGTGTTGGAAGCGGAAACCGTCTTACGAGAAGCAATAACCCAGAAAGAAAACACCCTCGCAGATGTCCAATCTTTCGGGGATCGCATAGATATTTTAACTACCGATAGCAATGCGGGAAAAGAAGAAACCCAACAGTATCTGGAACATAGTCAGATCACAGTCAATCGTATCGAAACCAACGAACCCACCTTAGAAAACGTTTTTGTCAGTAACCTCCGCACCTCTCAATCTGATCCCCCGTTTATTCCCTTCCCAAGACATCGCAATGGGAAAACAGATGCTGATATCGCGATCGGTGCCTATAACCTGCAAAAAAACTTTGGCGATTTTCAAGCGGTAAAAGGGGTTGACCTAGAAGTAAAATATGGGGAAATTTATGGCTTACTGGGTGCGAATGGCGCCGGCAAAACCACGATGATTAAAATGCTGTGTGGCTTACTTCCCGCCAGTGGCGGTGACATGATTCTAGCGGGACAACGGGAGAATATTTATAGTAGTGAAACGCGATCGCGCATCGGCTACATGAGTCAGAAGTTCACTCTCTACGACGACCTGACCATCATCCAAAACCTGCGCTTCTACTGTGGCGTTTATGGGGTTCCCAACAAACTCCGTTCCGAAAAAATTGACTGGGTACTGAAAACCTGTGGCTTGGAAGGTCAAGAAAACACCCTCACCGGCACACTCCCCGGCGGATGGAAACAACGGGTCGCCTTTGGCGCGTCCGTGATGCACGAACCGGAAATTTTATTCCTGGATGAACCCACCTCTGGCGTTGATCCGCTCGCCAGACGACAATTCTGGCGGCTCATTCGTGACTTAGCGCAACAAAGAACCGCAATTTTAGTGACAACTCACTATCTCGAAGAAGCCGAAAACTGTAATCGGATGGGTTTCATGGTCGCTGGAGAAGTGGTCACCCAAGGGTCGCCCACGCAAATTAAAGCGGAACAACCGGGTCAATTAGTAGAAATTAAAACGAATAATGTCGAAGCTACTGCTAAGACCTTGAAAAGCAATTTTGACAGCTGGCGCGTTGTCATTTTCGGCGATCGCGTTCACCTCGTTTTAGACAATGTAGAAGAAAATTGGTCGCAAGTCGAACAGCGTTTAGAGGAAGCGAATTTAACCCTTTACACTCACCGCTTAATTCCGTTTTCGTTAGAGGATGCGTTTATTGGAATTGTGCAACGAGAAAACAATAAAAATTATACCCATTATCAAAAGTAGCTGGAGAGTTAATATTGAGGCTGTAGGAATGAGTTAATATCGATCAATATCTTCCCTAAATCGCTTCATTGTCATCTCAGTAAAACGATAACTACTTCCCCCATAAATGACCAGTTGTAGTAAGTGAGATTTGTATCGTTTGAATTGAATAATGATGTTGGTAAGCCTTGAGGGGCTTCAGTTCAGAGTCTGGCAAGGGGAAGAAGAATTTTGCTTTTTTGTGGATTTTTCTAGTTCTTTAGAGAGTTATCGCTCTGATCTGATCTTATATTATTATTATTATTATTATTATTTGCTTCAATTAATCGAATAGATAACAAAGTTTCGGCAAGCATTCGTTGCAAGGCATAATACCAACCGTGCCAGCCATCTAGAATTCCTCTTTTGAGGATTAGGCAATAAAAAAAGATAATTAAGGGAGCAAGAATTTTTTGCTGACGGATTTTATCTCCCCGACTGAGTTCACTTGCAGGAGTGTCTAAAAGTTTTTTGACTTCGATTTTCATGTAGCGATCTTGTGCCCAAAGCCAGCGACTCAGAGGCTTACGATCATCGTGATGAATGTAATTTTTTAGGGTTGCAGATTCTCCTTTGACCTGCACTCTATGAGCGTGTCCATCATCAACATAACTTGCTTTTTCTTTGCGATATAACACTTGCCGAGGCGGGAGAATTGTTCCTCGTAAAGGCTTCCCAAAAACACAATATTTGAATTTAGCATAGTAGCCATTCAGACTAGAATTAGGCGCTAGTATTTTTAATTCATAGATTAGTTCATCAGTCACTAAATAATCAGCATCAAGGGAGAGAACCCATTCCGTCTGGATTTTTTCTAAACCATAATTACATTGCTTAGCAAAAGTATCAAATTTTCTTTGAAAGAGTTGGACTTGGGGATAGTTTTGAGTAACCTCTAGGGTTTCGTCGGTACTATAGCTATCAATAATAATAATTTGTTGCGCCCAAGTGAGTTGTTGAAGCGTGCGATTAATATTGGGAGCTTCATTATAAGTCAAGATTAAAGGAGTAATTTTATCCAGCATTTTTAATGAATCAATTGGCTTTTACAAAGCATACTTTTCCATAAATAAGGTGATCCCCCCCCAAATTTAAATTGAATATTTTTATATCCCTCTTCTATCAGTAATTGTTGTAAACTATTAACTGAGAAAAACTTGATATGTCCACCATCCCAGAGAGTAGTAAAATGTTTATCCATACGACCTGAGTTAGCAAGTGCTAAGTTTTTAAGATAGCCATGATAGGGAGTAGTAATAATTAAACTACCATTTGGTTTGAGGATTTTCTTCGCAAGTTTTGGCAGTTCTCGTGGATAAAAAAGATGTTCAATCACTTCTGCTGATACAACTAAGTCAAAGGAATTACCATTTTGTTTATAAGGGAAATCATAGATACTTCCTTGAATAAAGGTGCAATTCTGGTAGCTATCACGAGCAATTTCAATTCCAGAAATTGATTCTTCTACTCCAATCACTTCATGACCTTGTTCAGCAATCTTATGACTTAAACTGCCGTTTCCACATCCAAGATCAAGAATGCGTAGTTTTTTTACTTCAGAAGAATACTCTTCAGTAATTAATTTTAAGAGAGGTGGCAATAAATAACTATGATGATGTCCAGCTTGATTGTTTTGGTAGGAATATTCAATATTACTATTCTTTTTACTGTTGGTTTTCTTCATAAGATTAACTTTTTTCATCCTTTAAATGAAGTATTTAGTATAGTATAAATAATCTAGGTCTTATAATACTCATCACTTTTTCTACTGGGGAAGAAGGCTGGATTTAAAGTTTCTTCTATTTTAAAAGGCGTTTTACGTGGAAAAATTTCTAACGATAACCCCGTTTCAGCAGCAGTAAGTTCTCGTGCATCTTGATAGAATTCATGAAAAATTTCAGTACAGTACTGCTTTAAGCTCGGACTATCTTTGAACAGTTTTTCAAGTCTTCTCCGATGTTCTCGAATGGTAAACAGCCAATTGTTAGAATGCTTTTGGGGTTGGTATTGGTATTTCAGCAAGTGCATAATCAGAATTGTTAAATTACTTTCTATTGCTCGTTTTTCACTCTTCCCCATATCAGCAAGTTCTTCAATTAAATTGGCAATATCCAGTGCAGAAAACTCACCCCTTGCCAGTTGCTCTTGAGTGGTTTTTAGCCAAAGGTAATAATCCTGATTATAAAGTTGGGGTTGGTTAGAAAGTTGATTGGTTTGCATGGTGATTTTTCCCTACCTCGCCTTTTTAACTATTCTAGAAGTTTCTTTCTTCTTAAGTTTACTCAATTAGACAAATAGGACGTTTTCCTCCGTCCAAGACCCAGCGATAAACCTCTAACATTTGCTTAGTTGTCTGTTCCCAAGTATATTTTGATTCTACAAGCATTCGTCCACGTTGTCCCATTTCTGTTCGTTCCTCATCATTGAGTAACATGGCTTCCTGTAATGTTTCCACTAAAGGATTTACTCCTATTTCAATCCACCAGCCACAACGATGAGTGTCCAACTCCGACCAAGGCGCGCCTTTTGTGGTAATTACGGGCGTTGCGCAGGCGAGGGCTTCAGCAACAACAATGCCAAAGTTTTCGCTGAGGGTTGGCAATACAAAGACATCCGCTTGACGATAAAGTTCCCATTTAGAATAACCGACAACTTCTCCGAGAAAAGAAACTGTATCAGTTAATTTCAAGTCTTGTATTCTTTTTTCAATTGTCCCTTGATACCCTTTTTCATTAGGACCAGCAATTATTAATTCCCAGTTTCTGGGTTGCACACGCGCCCAAGCCTCGACTAAGTTGAGTAATCCCTTTTTTTCGTGAATGCGTGATAGGAATAAGATAGTTTTCTTCGGTTTTTCGGGAAGAGGTGAGTTAAAAATAGAATTCGGGGGAAGATCGATTCCCAAAGGGATCATGGCAATAGGAAGATCAGGAAAGAAGTGGCGGAGATTAGTGGCTTCTGAGTTAGAAGTTGCATGTAAAACTTGGACTGTTTTGAGATCGCGAAGTTGAAACAGAAACCAAGCCAGGCGTTTCTTCCAGTTCTTGTATTGCCATGCCCAAGGTTCGAGCATACCGTGAGGGCTAACGACTCTGGGAAGACCTAAACGACGAGAGGCTACAGCTACCGCATGATTGCAAGGTAACCAAATGCCGTGATCATGAATCACCCACTTGCCTTCTTGGCGCTGTTGCACAGTAGTTTTAACCCAAG
>CAZAYV010000027.1:0-22203 GCA_964489465.1 uncultured Dactylococcopsis sp.
ATTTAAGAACGATCCTGAATATCTTCAGGAATATATCAAGCTGCTTGAAGATGAGATCAGGATTTTAAAGGGAGGAGGAAGCAGAGGCCATCATAAACGAAATCGGGCAGAAGGTGATGACCGTAAATAGATGAGCCAACAAACTAAACAAGGAAGAAAGGAGTTGTCATGCCTATCACAGATCAAGAAAGCTGGAACAAGTGTGTCAAAAACAACAAAGATCCTTACGGAGCAGCGTGTATTAAAGTTGCAAAACGCGTTATGGAGATTCTTGACGAAGAAAGGGAGTTTAGTCCCTACGAGATTATTAATCGTGCGGATACAGAAGTCAAAGCTGGTGGTATAACCGGTTTTATGGCTGGTTGCGTGGCGCAGATGGTCTCGTATTGCCATAGTCGTGGAGAAGAGTTTCGTAAAGCATGGAACGGTGCTGTAGGTAAAACTACAGGCCAGGAAGATACAGATGGTGTTTTGAACCCAGCGATTCTTAATATTTCCCTCTAGTAAAGGATTAGAGAAATTGAGAAATAAACTTGCTAAAAGGATCCGACGCAAAATCTATGGAGATAAATCTCATCGTGTTAGAGAGTATGTCCGGAACCCTAAAACCGGACAAATAAAATTGTCTCCAAAAGATCTTAGGACACTTTTCAAGATGTTAAAACGAGATGGAAATAGACCGGAGATTTAGAAATGAATACTGTTTCATTCAAACTAAATACTAGATCTTGTGAAAATGGGGTCCACACTTTCTTTCTTCCTAGCATTACGATTGGAGATTTTACGTGTGTTTGTGGGAGATTTGTTGCGCGTTTCAAAGATTATGAAGCCCAATTAGAATTAACAGAGACGAAACAAGAAACACTTGAAATAATTCCGAGATATGATCCTGGAATCTAACGCTATGTTAATTTAATTAACAAAGGGTAAAAAAATGCTATCCAATCGACGCCTTACAGTAGATATTACTGAAGAACAAGCAATACGATTACAAAAACATCTGGAACACGGGATGAGAAAGCTATTATTCTCTCTGATTATTGACAATCTTCTTGATCTCTTCGACAAATACGGTGCGCCGGTTGTGATAGGGGCTTTGACCGAGAGAGCAATCTCGCTAAAAGAAATATGCAAGGTGAAATTAGATGGCAACAATAGATGATCTTCATATATCTATTTCCAAAATGCCCTTTGATGTTTTAGAGAATCATATTAAGAGCATTAGAGCGTCAAGAAGAACGAACAAGAAAACGAAAAGAATTTCTACAAAATCTAAAACAATTTCTACGAAAAAACCGTTATCTGCCAAGAACTTAACACCAGAACAAAAACAAGCTCTATTAGCTCTATTAAAGGAGGAAGGTTTGGTATGATTCTCGATACAATTAGTATAAAAAACATAGATTTGGGTGTTCGGGCGAGAGAAGATTACAAAGATCTAGATTCTCTCGCTCGATCGATCAAAGAACGAGGTCTTATTTGTCCGATTGCCGTGTCTAAGCATCCCAGAATTGAAGGTTCTTATCTTCTTGCAGCTGGTGGTAGAAGAATGGCCGCAATGAGGCTTCTGGGTTTGACCGAAATTCCATGCAGAATTTATGAACACGAATTAACAGAATTAGAACTAAAATCTATTGAATTAGAAGAGAACATTAAACGTGAGGATCTCGGTTTCCACGAAGAAGTCAAACTCTCACGCGAAATCCTACGACTACAACAACAAATTCACGGGAAGAAAACTTCTACTAACCCCGAGGCTCCAGGCGTTTCTCTTCGTGACACCGCAAAATTGCTTGGGGTATCAAACGCTAAATTGTCCCAAGACATATCTATTGCCGATGCTCTGGATGAATTCCCGGAACTCCATCTCGAACGATGTAAGAATCGTGCCGAAGCTTTGAAGGTTCTAGATCGCGTCAAGACTTCTGTATCACGCCAAATCATGTCGGAAGATATAGAGAAAAAACTCGGGAAGAAAAACATCTTAATCGAAAAAATGATGAACTCTTTTATCATTGGAGATTTCTTCGAAAAGGTTCGGGAATTACCAAAGGAAACTTTTGATCTTGTCGAAATCGATCCACCATACGCTATTGCTCTTGACAAAGTTAAGAAAGTCGACGCGTCAAAAAGATTCTCTAATTGGAACTATGGAGAAAATGGATACAATGAAGTTTTGCGAAACGAATATGACGATTTTATGTTAAGAGTTTTATCCGAGTGTTACAGAGTAATGAAATCTAATTCGTGGCTTCTATTATGGCTCCCGGTCCAAGATTCTATTGATGGAGAGGCGACTGAAGAGATGTTCTTTCCCAAGACATTTCAAAATCTAAAAGATGCTGGGTTTAATTTCTGCCCAATCCCCGCTATCTGGACCAAGCCTAATGGCCAAACGAATCAACCATCTAAACGTCTCGGATCTGCATACGAATGCTTTGTCTATGCCCACAAAGGCTCTCCGTCAATAGCGCGTCAAGGCAGATCAAATGTCTATTCTTATAACCCAACATCGTATAAAAACAAGATTCATCCCACAGAACGACCATTAGAAATGATGCAAGATATTCTTACGACTTTTGGTGAACCTGGATCAACAATCTTGGTTCCATTTCTCGGAAGTGGAAACACTTTGATTGCCGCAACGCTTTCTAAGATGGTTTCTTTGGGGTACGAATTGACACAAGAATATAAATCCGGATATATAATCCGACTAAAACAAACGTTTGATAACGATGAGACGAAGAATACTTAGCCACTATTTGGAATTTGATGCTCATCATAGATTCAATAAAATCGATGAGTGGAAAGAAGTAGCGAGAACTCTTGGATATTCTTCTATTTCCCAGATGATCTTAGAAGAATTCATTCTGTGTGGTTCTATAAATGCTACCTCAAGAAAACTTGGCTGGGATAGATCAACAATTCTCTATAATCTCCGGAGAATGAAACGCTTTGGATTCAATGTACCAAGAACTAAACCTGGTGGACCTAACAACAAACAAGGAAGGAGAAAGAAAGATGAGACCAGAAGAATTCAACAAGATTTTCGAGGACACGATTCAAAGATGTTTTAAGATGTTGAACAAGAAGGAACGTGAGTATTCCGCCAACAACGATCGTTTGGTTCAATTCAAGATTGCGGGAGCGTTAAATATGACGAATCCTGTAGAAGCTTTGGCCGGAATGATGATAAAGCACACAACGAAACTATATATGATGTCGAAAAGCTATTCGAGTTTTACCCTCGACGAATGGGACGAAGTAATCATAGATCATATCAATTATCTTATTCTTTTGCGAGCCTTCTTTTATCCACTAAGATCATCTCCGATCAAAAAAGATGATATGGCTAAGAGTGAGGTTAAAGAATGAGCAAAGAAAAGCGTGATGAAGAATCCATAGAATTACTTGACAACCTTCTTGAAAATATTAAGAAGAGGTTCGAAGATGAGAAACACGAAAATTTCATTAGCAGAATTAATAGAGCTTCTGGAAATAGCAATATTGAGAGGAGACGATGATCCTAACAAAAAACGACGGTGGAGAGAAATAAGATTTAACCTTTTATACAAGGAGACCGAAGATGGCCAAACTTTTTTTCATGGATTTGGAGACGACGGGAGTTGATCCGAATAAAAATGGAATAACTCAAATAAGTGGAATTATAGAAATCAACGGCGTCACAGCAGAAACATTCAACACCTTTGTAAAACCCTTCAGAACAGACGAAATAATAACGAGAGCCCTTGAAGTTTCTGGAACTTCTGTTGATATGCTAGATACTTTCCCTGATCCACAAGATGTTTATGAATCTCTTGTTGAAACTCTTTCAAAATACGTCAACAAGTACGACAAGAAAGATAAATTCCATATCGTCGGATATAATTCTCGATTTGACGATTCTTTCTTACGATCGTTTTTTCAAAAGAACAATGATAAATACTATGGGTCATTCTTCTATTGGCCAGCAATAGATGTTTCTAACATGGCCGCTTTGGAGCTTCTTGAAATTCGCTATGTAATGAGGGATTTTAAACTAATGACTGTGGCGGAATTTGTAGGAATAGAAGTAGATAAAACCAAGGCCCATGATTCTTTGTATGATATTGAGATAACAAGAAAGCTATTTCAACACTTTAAAAATATGACGGATTGTATAAAAGGATCAAAAAATGAGCGAAAGATGGGATAATAGATTCTTAGCAATTTGTTCTGAATTATCTAAATGGTCTTCTTGCAAATCCCGTCAAATTGGTGCGGTGATTGTGCGGGACAAAGTAATAATCTCAACGGGATATAACGGGCCTCCGCGTGGAATTCCTCATTGTGGAGATGTTTGTCCACGACGAGTCAAAGGATTTAAATCCGGCGAGGGTTTGCATATTTGTCCAGCACTACACGCAGAAGAAAACGCGATATTAAATGCGGCAAGAGTTGGTGCTAGTGTTCTTGACACTACCATGTATATGAGCTGCGGAATCCCGTGCAAAGATTGTTTGAAGAAAATAATCAACGTTGGGATAAGAGAGATTGTTTGCACGTCTAGCATTTTATACGACGATTTATCTAGATTCCTTATATCCGAATCTGATCTGATGATCCGCTATGTTAATTAAATTAACAAAGGGTGAATAAGAAGATGATAAAACCTCGAACGTACGTTCCTCCGGCTGGTGATCTTAAAAAAGCTAAGATTGCATTTGTAGGAGAACAGCCCGGAACGAGAGAAGTCTATTCACCACCACGAAAACCTTTCATCGGACCTGCCGGAAAGGTTTTAGAAGAATGTCTAATGGCTATTGGAATTGCTAGAGACGATTGCTATTTGACAAACGTAATAAAAGATCTAGACAAACCCTTGGAACATTATATAAGAATCTCAAAAACCGGGACAACTCTCTCACAAGAGGGTCTGCATTATTTAGATTTTCTTAAACGAGAATTATCACAACTAAATACTCGCGTTATCATAGCCGTCGGCAACATTGCTCTAAATGCTTTGTGCGACAAAACTGGAATAACTAATTGGCGTGGATCAATCATCGAATGTGAAAAGATAAAAGATAAGATAATCATTCCGACATTCCACCCGGCGACTGTTCTACCACCAAAAAACGTTTATTTAAACAAGCTTCTTATTCAATTCGATATAAAAAAGGCTCTTAACATCATCGAAAATGGCTACAAGCCCGTTGAATGGGATCTAAAAATCCGACCTTCATTCTTCGAGTGTGTCCAGATTCTTGATGATCTTTATAAACGCGGGAAAAATGGCGAAACTATAGATTTTGATATCGAATTGTTTAACGAAGAAGTTTCGTGCATTTCTTTTACTTATGGTTCCGGAGCAGTTTCTATTCCATTCATCTATGAACACGGCGATTATTTTTCGATTGAACAAGAAACGACGGTTTGGAAAAAGATAGCAAAGTTGATAGAAGACAACTCTATCCGAAAACGTGGTCAAAACCTATCCTTCGATACTCACTTTCTTCTGCGTCGTTTCGGAATCAAAACCCATAACTTCGACGACACAATGGTCGCGCAAAAGATCCTAATGCCCGATTATCCGATTGGTTTAGATTTTATAACTTCTATTTGGACCAATCAACCGTATTATAAAGCTGATGGAAAAAAGTGGTCTGCCACGGGAAATTGGGATATGCTTTGGCGTTATAATGATTTAGATTCTTTAATATGCAAAATAGCTTTTCCAAAACAAAATTCTGAAATTGAACGTCAGGGAAACCGAGAGACTTATGAACGCCAAATAAAGATCATCGAACCTCTCGTCTATATGCAAGAACACGGAATAAAGATTGACGTCGAAGGAATGAAAAAGGCTCATGATGATTTAGGATTGAGAATTGAAGAGATGAAAGAAGAATTAAAATCTCTTTGTGGTTTCGATCTTAATCCGAATTCTCCAAAACAAGTATCGACATACTTCTATACAACTAAAGGCGTTAAACCTTACACCAAAAAAGGTTCTGTTACCGTAGACGAAAAAGCTTTAATTCGTCTTTCTCGCAAAGGGTTTAGAGAATCATCAAAGATTCTGGATATTCGTCGGGCCATTAAAAAACGATCGACATATCTTGATGTTTCGAAAGTTGATCAAGATGGAAGAATGCGATGTTCTTATAACCCTGTTGGAACAAGATTCTCTCGTGTATCATCTTCAAAAAATATCTTTGGTACCGGAATGAATCTACAAAACCAACCCCATGACGTTTTAGAATTCTTCAAACCAGATAATGGTTACATAGCATATTCAATTGATCTGTCTCAGGCCGAAAATCGCATCGTTGCTTATGTCGGCCAAGTCTGGCAGATGATGGAAGCATTCGAGAAAGGAATAGATGTCCATTCTTTAACCGCTTCTCTTATATTTGATCTGCCAATAGAAGAAATAATACGCCAAGATAAAGAAAATATCTATTGTAACATTGGTAAAAAAGATAAATCATATAGATTCTATGGCAAGAAATCCAACCACGCTTTGAATTATGACGAGGGTTATAAAACGTTTTCTCTTGATCTTGAAATTCCGGAAACCCAAGGAAAATTTCTTGTCGAGCGTTATCACTTAGCATATCCGAATGTTCGCCAGAAATACCACCGCTCTACCCAACGACAACTATCGAAAAATAGAATCATTACCAATCTAATGGGTCGTAAAACTCTGTTTCTTGACGAATGGGGAGATTCTCTATTCAAAGCTGGTTATTCTTGCATACCACAAGGAACCGTAGGCGACGTTATAAATGAACGTGGATTGAATTATATATATTATAATGAAGAATTTAAACCTGTAGAATTGATGATGCAAGTTCATGATTCAATCGTATTCCAACTCCCTCTGTCTCTATCATGGCTTGAACATGCAGAAATTCTAATCAAGATAAAGGAATCTCTTGAAACTCCTCTTGAAACAAGTGATGGAACCTCGTTTGTTATTCCGGCAGATATTTCTCTCGGCTTCGATCTTTATAAAAAGAATATGAAAGAAATATCTCACAAGAATTTTCCTAAAACCTCGAGCGAATTAGCGGAAAGATTAGAATGTCTCGCCAACTCGATGATTGGATAGATGGATATCTATATTACACAGAAAATTCAGAACCACCTTTTATGTTCAGACTATGGTCCTCCATCTCTGCTATTGCTGCTGTTTTACAGAGAAAATGCGTTTTTAATTGGGGAGCTTTAACATTCTACCCTAATATGTACGTGGTTCTTGTCGGCCCTCCAGCTGCAAGAAAAGGAACCGCGATGGACCAAGCTAAACCGTTTCTGGACGATCTAGATATTCGTGTCTCAGCAGAATCTACGACAAGAGAAGCATTGATTCGAGCGTTGAGAGAAACCACCGATAACATTGTCTCTGCAGAAGGAACGCTAAGAGCTCTACATTCCTCTATGACTATTTGGGCCCAAGAATTAACGGTTTTTCTCGGATACAACAATCTACAATTAATGAGCGATTTGACAGATTGGTACGATTGTAGGCCTAGGTGGACTTATAGAACAAAGCACGAGGGTGTAGACGAAATCATTGGTGTTTATGTAAATCTTTTTGGTGCTACCACTCCCGATTTAATCCGATCTTCCATGCCACTAGATGCTATTGGTGGTGGTTTGACCTCCCGGATGATATTCGTGTTTGAGCCGAATAAAGGCAAAGTGGTTCCATATACGAGTTTGGACCAGAAACTAAAAGACAGTTTGTTGAAGGATTTGCGTCGTATCCATATGCTTTCTGGAAGATTCCGGGTTGAAAAAGGTTTTCGTGACGATTGGATTAATTGGTATATTGAACAAGAAGGAAAACCACCTTTTAATGATTCTCGCTTCGCCGGATATTTCGAACGACGTGCTACGCATATTCTGAAACTTAGTTGTATTATATCTGCCGCCCGCTCCGACGAGATGATTATATCAAGAAAGGATTTAGAAAGAGCAATTTCATTTCTGGAAAAAACCGAAATAAAAATGTCGCAAACTTTTAGCGGCGTTGGTAAGTCTTCTCATGCAGACGTTCTTGCTAAAGTAATGAGCGATATTGGTATGGCTGGTGAGGTAAACATGAGCTCCATGATCGAAAAATATCGGAGCGATGCAGATAAATGGACAATGGAAAAAATAGTGGAAACCCTAGCGGCTATGAAATATATTAAGATTATTAACACGCCTACAGAAATTATCTTAAGACATAGAAAAAAGGACGGAGAGAATGTCTGATAAAAGAGAAATAATAGCGGGATTGTTACATCTTATTACCTGCACGAAATCTCACAACGTTGATTTGGAAGATCGTTGTACTTGGTATGAAGAAGATCAACACGAAGATGTTTGGGAGAGAGAATCCCACGCGAATTTCTTGTTTGCTGCGGATAGATTGATAGATATAGTTGGTGGAAACGATGAGATGGCTTTGAAAACGACTATGTCTCTTTATTCAATAGCATCAAAAGTAGAATTCATTGCTTCTAAATATCCCGGAATTCACGCTATTGTACAAAAGATCGTAGACAAAGCATTAAGATCTACTTGATCTTCGGAGGTTTAACCGCCAATCTTTTCATTCTTTTATAAAACATCTCATATTTCTTCGGATCTTTATCACGAAGTTCTAAGAGAAATCTCACGAATTCTGGTTCTAATCCATTCGGGCCCGCTATGCGATACCAAAGAGGGTTCTTTAATCTATTGTAAATATTCTCAAATTGTTTTTCTGAAAGTTTCCCTTCTCTTGCAGCATTTAAGAACGCATCAACAGCATCTTTTTCTCTACCATCTTTCAAAAGCTTAATTATATTATTCTTTAACTTCATATCTGCATATTTATCTTTTGACTGCCAATCATAAAATTCCTTTATCATCGTACCAAACAGTGGATCTGCTGAGACACCCTTGCGAATAAATGTTCCAGTCAAAGGGACTAAAACGTCGTACCATCTTAAAACTTCGTCTGCTTCTGGAACAAAAGTATCTACTGGTGTGAGACCTTTCATAATATGTTTCAACAATGCTTTGGCTTTATCTTCCGGCATCATCCCTCTTTCAATAATCTTCTTGCCTCTGAAAGAATCAACATTCAGAACCAATTCCACTAACATCTTCAAAACTGGTTCCATCTTCGATGCCGCAACTCTTCCTAATTCACCTTTGATAATCTTAAAATAATCGTCCATTTGTCGGAAGAGCCAATTCCGAACATAAATCATGTTTCCTTCATCGTCATATAATCCAGTGGCAATATCTAATTTGTGGTCTTTTTCGTTCATAACGGTTGGATAAGGCTTGTGGCCTGTTAGCGACAACATACCCATCTGAAGCATATTCGCGGTAGCAACGAATCCTATAAGGCCTTTGACTAATAGCTTGCGATATTCTGGTTTTAATGCTTTTAATTGATTCTCACTTACGCCCTCAAATCGAAGAAATTTTGGCGTATATTTTGATGTAGCTACTTTCCCTGGAGCTGCTCCGGTAAGTGTTCTTAATAATCCCACGTTCCAACTTCTAGCAAAAAGAAGCGTTGTTAATGATCTACGCTGTCGAAGCGTAAACCATGTTCTTGGTGGAGATCCGGAAAGATCATTAGCATACATTGCCGCAGCTTCTTTTGCTTCGACATCACTAAGACCAAATTTCTCTTTAAACCTTTCTTTGGCTGTTTTGTAGATAATTAGTTGTCCAGTTTTGATCCACTTATCCCACAACAAATTATCACCAACGTCAATAATTGTCTTCAAAGGACGCTTAACAATCAACGACGGATCATCGATTAAATCCTCGAATTTTATTCTTTCCAACGGCCTCATTTCATAGATATCACCACCAATTCTTTTTCCTATATTATACAACCCCATCAATTCGCCACCAGAATCAACTAATTCCATAGCAAGATTGTTCCAAGCTTTTTGATCCATACCATGAAAATATCTATGTTTGATGTAATCCCGGCCAAGAGCAGATAAAACATTAGATTCAAAATTAAATCCATGAATTAGAGGATTATACATAACAAGACGTTTTACGCCGGAACGGAGTTGCGAAACTTTAGTATAAATCTCTGAGGGATCAGAAGCAAGAATATTCTCTAATGTATTATAAGCATTCTTATGCACATAAACTGGATCTTTTCCACCAAGCAGTTTTTTCTCTCTAGTTGGTGTGTCTGGTTTGATCATCTTATTCTTTTCCGATTTTCTTCCTAACCACATCCAGCTACGAAGCTTAGAATCCTTTTGTAATCTAAAATAAGTCTCGTTCTTTGCCCCGAGAGGAACCTCGCTACCAGGCATAAGAATATACTCACCCTTTAAATCTTCAGCAAACAATAATTGTCTTGCAAAATTCTTGTTTGCAATAGCCTTTTCTGCTGTGTAAATATACATAGGTAAAAGATTCGCTATATCTTTTTCCATTGTATACCCAGCTTCTTCTAATTCTCTAATCGTTCTCCATTCACCATCGTGTCTTGAGCGACGTTTAAATTTAGCAATATCAACATTAGTAATAAAATTTCCTTCTGGTGATTTGCGGATAACGTGCGGAGCATAATCTTCTAAGAATTGATCTAGCAATCCTGCCTCGTTCAATTTATCTCTATATAAATCGAAAAACGCTTTTGCCCTTTCTGCCATAGCGATTTCGAGTGGATTTTCTAATACAACAGAAGGATCTTCAATCGATGTCGTAATTCTTTCTCTGGCACTAACATCTTTGACCCTATCCGTGATCAAATCTCTGGCCATTGTAGCTTCCAACATCCCACGATTTGTTTGCATCCGATGTTTCTCAACAACCGCTCCAACATTCTCGTAAATCTTAGAATGAGGATCGGGCCAAGTTTTCATCGTTAACCAATTTTTGAATGGCTCTATTCTTTTTCTCAATCCCTCTCTAACAACATCCAGATCAACCTCTATCGAACCACGTTCTTCAGAAAGCTTTCTGGAAAAGAATTCTTTCAAATCGCTAATACCACGCTTCTCACGGAATTCTTTAAGAATAGGAGCAATCTCTTGTAAACGATCTCTTATTGTAGCCAATTCTTCCGGGGCCGTCTCGCTACTTCTAATTCTTTCTTCTAACGTCAACGCCTCTTTATATAAATCCGTGGCAATTATTTCTCCTTGATCCGGAGCGACTTCTTTCGGAACAGATCTCTGGAATGGCTCGGAAATTTGTTCTTTAGTCCGTTCTCTTTCTTTTCTCGCTTCTTCTAATCTCTGTTTAAACTTCGCTTTTTCTCTCTCAACAATCTTTCCCGTTTCAATAACGAAACCTTCGCCAAGAGGATTATCTTCAACTCTTCCTTTTATTCCTTTCTCCTCCATCCATCTTGAAGCATTCATCGGATTGTTGAAAGGGCTACCATTTGGATCCATAATAATTCTAGAACCTTTATCCGCTCTATCTCTTATCGGATGATCAAAGATTCTAATAGAGGGATCTCCTAATTCTCTTCCGATTTCTGTTCTAACTAATTCCGCCATTCGATCCGCGGCATTGATTAGCATATCATGCGACGAGTTTCGAGGATCGAGAACACTTGTGGTTTTAGAAATCTCTTCCAAAAGCGTCTGGCCCAATTCTATGTTCTTATCTCCTTGATGCCATTCTTTTACTAAATCCCCATAACTTCGCAATGTGGATTCGACAGCTTTAAGATCCAATTCCCCTTTGTTAATTAAATTAACATAGGAAGATCGGGCTTCTTGTGATCTTTTAATAAAAGCTTTTTCCATCTCCGGCGTTAATGCGAGAGAGACTCCGACACGATAATCGTCACCAACCCGCAAAACTTCCGGAACCAAACCCTCTTCCACCAAACCTGGATCTTTAGATTTTCTATCCGCAAACTTTTCTGCTTGTTCATACGTCTTGAATTTACGCTTGTTTAAATCGTAATCCAACAGTGCAGATTCTTCTGCAGATATAGTTTCCGTAGCTTTGTATTCTGGAACAACTTCTGGTTTTGTTTTCTCTTTAGCCCAACCTTCTTCTCTTGCTCTTTCCGTCAACTTTGTTGCTTCTGTGTCCACCCAGTTTTCCTCAAAGTCCCGTAAACGTACCGGTTCTTCGCCTCTCCCAATGACTCTCCCTTCTGGCGCTTTAGCTTCCCCTCTTTCGCTAATTTGTTCGCCTTTTGTCTCAACTCTTTCTCCAGCTTTTCTGGCATCTTGTACCTCCTTAGGAACAAGTTTGTTTAACTCATCTCGAAGACTTTGAACTCTCTTCAAATGCTCGCGAGACTCAATGTTAGTTCTTTCTGGACCTTCTGGTTTTAACAACGGAGAAGGTTCTCCTTTAACAATCGGAGCTCTTTCTCCGGCCTCAAAACTAGTCTGTTCCAGAATTCTTTCCGCTTTTGGTAAATCTAATTCTCCTTTCTCAAAAGCTTCTTTAATTGTTTTTCTCAATTTTGCGCCAGATGGATATTTTCCTTCGAATGCTCTTTCTGCAATCTTGGACGTCGTTTTATGAGCTTTTCTAAACAAATAAGCATAAAGAGCAAATTCCGCTGGGGTCGTTACTACAGTCGCGAGCAATGGTGACGCTCCCCATTCGACCATTTTCTCGCCAAAATTTCTTACTACTTCGGCCGGAAATCCTATGATTTTTCCTGCAGCTTCCGTATATGTTCTACCATAAGGAGATTTCGGTTCATAAGTAATCATCCCGGCCGTTTCTTCTCCAACCTTAGCAGCTTCTTCTAACGTACCACCAGTAGCAAGATTGACAAGAGACGAAATGCCACTAGCAGGAAATGCAGCAAATCCGGTTCCTATAGAACCCAAAGCTTCGGCCGCGCCAACGATTGGTCCCGTTATTGGACTCTCTAACAACGATCGAGCAATTCCACTCTCTGGTTCAGGCTCCGGTAATTCTCCGAAAGTTTTCGGATACTCGGTCTTTTTCCATTTAGAATAATCAATATCTCCACCACCCGCAGATATACTGTTCCATTTAGAATAATCAATCTCTTGGTTTTGTGGAATCTCTGCAGCTCCGGCCGTAGCAGGTGATAAAACATCTATTACTTTATCTAAAACTCCTTTCTCTTCTTTTGGTGTTATATCAACTTTGTCTATCTTGTTCCACCCAGAATAATCCTCTTTTGGTTTAAAAGAATCAAGATTCTTCTTGACACTGTCTATATATTTCGTATCTGGAATCCCTTTCTTTGTCACCCGCGTTGGCCCAAATCTATAAGCCGCCAAAGCTTTATCCATGTCTCCACCGAAACGTTCTAATAACTTCGAAAAATATGTCGAACCAACCCGGATATTTTGTTCTGGATCAAACAGATTAGCATCCTCTAACCCAACATCTTTTGCCGCTATTGGCTTTAGTTGCATCAAACCTTTTGCGCCAGAAGACGATACAACGTTAGGATTAAAGCTACTCTCCGTTGCTATAATAGCTTTAATCAAATCCGGATCAATTCCAAATTCACCAGAATACTTGGAGATATAACCTTCATAATCTGTCCAAGGTTTCTTGAATTCACGGGGTTTGTTTTGGGGCATCTCTATATCTCCTCAACAACTTATACTTCCCGCCAACTTTAGCAACCACATGGTATTCAGATGGATCGTTTGGATTCTGGAAAACCTCCACGTTTTTGTATTCATCGAATCCAGAATTCTCATATGCTCTCTTGGCTTCCATAGCAACTAATTCCGCGGGAATAGGAGTAATTCCAGATTTAAATTGAAACGATGTTTCACGAATTCTCTTCATAACATCTTCATCGAACTTTGGACTGGATTCAAAATAAGCCTTATTCTTTGCGGTCTCTGTCGCACCAACACGAGCACTAATATCTTCGACTTGTTCTCTAACAACAGGCTTTTTGTAACCCTCAAGTTTAGCTCCAGAAACTTCCGGGACAAATTCCAGAGCTCCGCTCGGACTCTCTAACAACTCTGTTCCCTGTTTCTGCAAACCGATAAGATTTCTTAAAGCCTCGTTCTTAACATCATCGCCGAATTCTCCAGACAGAGCATTGACAAGAGCACCAAATTCCATTTCCTCTTTCAATTTGCTGAGAGCTTTGTCCGCCTCTGTTTTCTCCATCCTAAGACGTTCGTTTTCAATCCGGGCTTCGTTGTAATCTAACAATCCCTCATGGTATTTTCTGTTCGTTTCCGCAATTTGTTGATCTAACCCAAATCTCTGTTCATTCAAATCTTGGACAGCCTTGTTGGATTCGACGTCTTGCAACCCAGAAGCAAGATTAAGCAAAAAGTTTCTATCACCTTGTTCTCTGGTCGCAACAGCGTTTATTTGTTCTGGTGTTAGCCCTGCTAAGCTAGGAGAATCCCCTCCCCCAGACGCTAAAACACTTAGCAGGGCACTTAAGGGTTTGAGAACAAATCAGAAACGTAACTCTTTTGCTTATCCTTGCGAGGAATTGTCTCGGTAGTTGTTCTAATAGTATTACCTCCAGGCCCAGCTTTCTCTGTAACAGATGTTCTTCCAGGAGCATCAGCTGACGTAAAACCTTGATCGCCCAGAGCTCCAGCTGCTCCAGAAGCTTCTGGAAACAACCCTTGAATATTTTGGCCACCGACTTCTCCACCAAGGGCCTCTAACAATTGAGCGAATCTACCCTCCGCCAATTTAGCTTCAGCAGCTTTGTTTCTTGCAGCAATACTACTTTGGATTTGCGGTGCAACAATCGGACCAAGGCCCGTCATTTTGCCACCTAACTCATCCATAGTAATAAATAATTGTTCTGGATTCTTGGTTAATTTATCTAACCAAGACATATTCGCTCCAACACCACCTTGAGTGCTCGGAGTATTTAACCCGACGGATGTTCCAGCTAAAATATCACCTATAAAAGCCATCTTTCTTCCTCCTATTTACTCAACAAATATCTGCTTATACCACCAACATCAGTCGTTGGATTAGCATAGAAATCTTTCTTCTCTTTTTTTCTTCTGTGAAAAGGCGTAGGATCATGAATCTTTGGACGTTCTTCTGTTGGAAGAGCTTTGATTTTGCTCTTCAGCGTAGAGCCTACCCTCTCTCTATCAAAACCATCGGACATTTCTGTAGGAGCAGTTCCCGCAACAGTCTCCTGCCTTCCACCAGAACCCGACCCGAATTCAATAGCGTGTTTTGGATCTTCTTGAGCAAACTTAACACCACTAGCTTGAATGAATCCTTCAGGATCAAGATTAAATCCCGTCAAAGCAGATAGTTGGGCTAATCTATTACCGCCTCTGGCTTCTTTATCTATTCTATACAAAGAACCAAAGCTTTGGGGAGCATGAGGTCCAAGAACTCTTTGTGGTCCAGCAATACTACCTGCTAGCTCGTCTGCTGCCAATAATAACTTCCAGGGATCACCTTCAGCCTCAGAGAAGTTTTTAAAACCTGGAAGAAAATCTGTTAGTTTCATCTTTTATTTCCCGTATAAATATCCACCAACACCACCAATAACAGCTCCTGCAGCTGCTCCGTACCAACCACCGTATTGTCCACCAGCCGCAGCTCCTTGCAACGCTCCACCAATAGCAGAAACCGTTTTGTTTGGTCTAGGATCTGTAACGCTTGTACCACCAGCAACAGATGCTAAGAGGTTTGCCCCAGTTTGGTAAGAAGACAGTCTCCACGTCTGTTCACCCACATCAATCTCAAGTTGATCCATGATGCTATCACGCTCCGAGGCAATTTCCATTCTGGCTTTTTCTAGAGAATAGTGCAGAATCTTTTCTTTAGCAACCATTTCCGGAGGCAATTGCGAAGCACCGGCTCCAGCAATTCTATATCTTTCGACTTTCAAAGCTTCTGCTTGCAGAAATGCTTCTCTCGTTAATTGATAGTCGAATCTTTCAACGTCTCTGGCACCGTAAGATTCGATAATAGATTGACCAACCACGAAAGCGCTCGTCATTACCGCGTTCATATCTACCATTCCAGCTTTAAAACGCGGCAAAATAACGTTCGTTCTTTCTGCATTATGGTCGTCGGTAAAAGCATCTACCTCATCGTCGATGAGAGATTGCAAATCACTACCATCTGGAATTACCGCTAAAGCTGCTGTAAACAAGGATGCCCAAGTATAATCGTCCGGATCGTAATCATTCAACGCATTATCCATCTCAGAAATAACACCAGATGGGTCATAAGCACTTTCGCCAGAATATGGATTGTTCGATCTTGCAGAAAGCATATCTGTTTTGCATAGATTCAATTGCTCGTTATGCCAATCTACAATATAATCCATATATTCAACAGAAGAACTACCACCGCCACTCATAGCATTTTCCTCCGCTTTGTTAATTAAATTAACATAGGGTTAAACTGGATAATATAAGAATGTAAACGAAGTATCAACGCCAATAGATTTAGCTATATTTATAAATCTCGGAACATTCGTATAAGCAACCATACTTCCGCAACCATTTCCCTCAGCATATTTTCTCAACGTTTGCAAACACTCTATCCAATAAATCTTATCAACCTTGTTGACGCCATAAGCAGAATAAATAAGAACACTCTTTTCTCTGCTTGCCAAATCTTCTATTATCTGTGTCGTCAAGATAAAATTAACAGAATTATCTGCTGTGTGAGAAATCCAACAAAGAAGCTGCTCGCTCATCAATGCGAATAAAACGTTATTCATACAATCTGGATTCTTGGTGATCGAAGGTGGTAAAGAATTTGCAATAGCAAATTTTATAACTTCCCACTTCTCACTAATCTGATCCGGAAACAGCTTTATTAACATTGAATCTTCCTCGCAAAGATCTCTTGTCAGACATTCTTAATCTCATCGTCATGTAGCTAATTGATGCTTTAGCATCTCTATAATCCGGGCCCCGAAGACAAATTTTCATCTCTGCTGCCGTTACCAAAGGATAAACAACGCCTTCTCTATTTAACATTTTCCAGGCAGATTTAGAGAAAGAATTCTCCATGTAATTATACTTGAATTTGACTCGAGTTTCAAGCGGAAAATTACTCTTGCTATAATCCGCACCAACCTCTACGGCTGTCAACGTTTTCATTCCACGCTGACCAAAATCCAGAACATCTGTTTCCAATCTTAATTCGTAATCCTGGGAATCTTTCCAAAACCCGAACATGTTTTCTGTTTTGAGATCTACCATTACGAAGCTCCAGCCGCGCCAATGTTTACTTGTAGTGTCAAGACCATTTCATCTACCGTTGTTTGATAGCCACCAAATCTTGCTACAGAAAATAACGTTCCACCTCCGGCAACATTACCTTTTGTTGAAGGATTTGAACCACCACCAAGCAACGCACAACCATAGATGTTATTCACACCAGTACAAAGAAACGTAGATTTGTTGGCCGAATTCGTTATTACCAATCCGGAAGCTGCCGCTTCAACAAACTCTGGTCTGATAGAAGCACTATAATCTGTGAATTCCGAAAACCCTGGCGAAGCATAAGTTTCGCTTCCAGAAGGATTATAATAAGAATCAAACAAAACTGTATACCACGGTGAGATTTGTGTAGAGCCGTGGAACCCAACATTAAGAAGATGTTCAAGACCCTCAGACGTAATTCTGTTTCTTATATTCCTCTCGGCCCAAACAAGCTCGTTATTCAAGAATGCTTCAACGGTCCAAATAGATTCCATCAAAAATCTCATATTCATGACGAGATTTCCTTCTGCACACCAACACCGGAAACAAGTTGGTTTGTAGAATATAATCCAAATTCTGTTAGACAAAAGCCCTTAATACCGTCGCTAAAAAAGAATCTTTTCTTTTGTGGAACATAAGAAACAATGATATCAGATTTTGTCATGTCTTCAATGTATTCTTGATATCCAATCTTCTCAAATTCCCCGTTTCCGGAAGCTAGCCAAAATTCGTTGTTGGTATCTATAAATCCGTGAATATTATCATCTCCATCAACATGGTTGCCAGAATCTATTCCCGCCCCTGGAATTTTTTCTGGTGCCAACCCAGAAACAGGTTCTACCATATAAGGCCTCAGAAGAATCTTACCATAATCTCCATACGCCACAACCATCTTACCAAGTTTTCGAATCTTCAGAATTTCACCTGCCCAAACTTTTAACCAAGGAGCATTAGCGAATCCGGCCGTAGGATCTTGGTCCGGTCTGAATTCATGAGAACCAACACCGCTCCACCAAATTGCGCTATACGAAGGATCTGTGTAAGTATCTCCGGACAAATATCCGGAAAAATCCAGAATTCCACCTACGACAATCCTACCGTTAAAATTGCACGAAGTTATAAAAGATGGCATATTCGATGTTGGCAGAAGTCTCATCGATTCACAACCCAGAAAAACATTAGGAATTCTTTCCCACGCGTTTCCTTGAGGATCGCCATTAGAATCATGACCCAGAACAGAAACCGTATAATACATTCCGAAATCACCTATATCTATTTGTGATATCTCACTTTCCGCACCAAGAATCTGGATATAATAAGCATTCCAGACCTCGTTGACCATATCGTATTCTAATTCGAACAAATAGACATTAGATTGGTATATCGTAGTCGCAAGCGTATAATGCTCCGTAAACCAAACCCGTGGATAAGGCCACGACCAAGTCGTCCATATGCTATCCGGGAATGTAATCGCCATCTCTAAGAAGCTCCATCATTTCTTGGTAATTCGGTTTATTATAGATTTGGTGCATACAAGCGTTGTTAGAACAAGTAAACATAGATTGATATCCATAAACATTGCTCTTGCCTTGCGGGGTTTTTATCACAGAGAGCCACATAGATTCTCCACACTCTGGACAACTTGGCATAAGCTTCTTAAATTCCTCGAATTCTTCGTTTTTCTTAGAGCGCTCCATTGCCAACGCTTTTTTAGCCTCTTCCAAAGAATGATTAACGTATTTCTCAAGATCATCAAATGAAAACCCAGCGTTCTCAATGTGTCTTTTGAGAATCACGCATTGATGGAGAAACGTAAAAGAGAATGCTTGCAGAATCTTTTCAATCAGCATAAATCACCTCTAACAATAACATTTCCATTCATAGAAAGACATCACAGTGTAGTAGCTACCATAATTATTCCATCTAGCTCCACCACCACAAGAGCTCTTCATCAGTAACATATGCTTAATGCCATGTTGATATAAACAGAATTCGTATGTAGGTCCCCAATGATGATCGGTTACATCGTTCATATTGCTAACACATTCGCCGCATCCATAGTTCGGATTTCCATCGTTCCAACACTCATGCCCAGAATGTCTATATATAGGATCACCATCGGCATTAAGATCTTCGGTACAACTAACTCTATATCCAATTTCTGTTTGTGGAGGACAGGTGTAAATATTACAACCAGAACCACAATATGAGCTAATATCAGATTTCATACTCATTCTTTGTTGATATTTTCCATGGAAAGCTCTCCAATAATGGACAAAGACGTTATAATAATACCACTCAAATTCTCCTACAAACAAGCAAGCCGTAGGATATAGTTGGCACCACTCCCCATTAGTATTTCTTATATAACAAGTAGCAGAATTTCCACAGATGTCCGTTATTGTAACAGTAGCTGGACCACAAGAAGTAGGCCCAGCAATAAGAGTGTTTCTGCCACTATAAGTGGTCTCATTTTCTAATGTAAAATCTTCTCCAGAGACACTCCAAGTGTAAGGAGCAAGACCACCACCAAAATCGACGTAGATGCTTTCATCTGGAGATATTGTTAGATTTGGATCCACGCAATAAGGAGCAACATAATCTTCGTCTTCACACGGAAAGTCTAAACTCGGCTCGCTAACACTTGGTGGATTATATCCCCATCCACCAAATCCTGGCGAGCCATCTGAAATCCTAAGATTCTCTTCCACGGAAAATGCACAGATAAATTCCACCGGCAGGTTTTCTATAATCATAGCTTTAATCTGCTCATGAGGTTCAAGACCCAATTCTGTTGGCATCCAGCTATGACAAGATCTAAGAAAATAAGAGTTTCTCGGATTGGTATCGAAACGTCTCAATCCTTTGTTTAATCTCTCACCAAATCTGAATTCAAATTCTTTCATCAATCCGGCGTCTGATCGTAAGTGTTAGCAACAACAATAAGTGTTATTAATTCCGGTGGTTTTAACCCTTGTTCCGCGGGCATCCAATTATGGCATTCTACCAATTCTTGTGAATTCCGAGGAGTTTTATGGAACCTTCTCATTCCTTTTATTAAACCACTATCAAACGTGAAATCTGCTTCTATCATCCATCCATCTCCGAAACTTCGGCAATATTCTCTTCAACAACATCTTTGTCGATGCCAGAAGTATTTCTCTCTATCGCCAATAGCCAATCCTTTGCGCCTTCAGAATTTCGATATGAAACCTCTAACATATACAAAGAAGCCCAAACAAGAGTCATTAGATGGTTTTGTGTCCAGAAACTTGTAGAAGAATTAGACGTCAATTCGTCTGAGTAGAATTTGCCAATAACTTCGACGACGTAAGCTTCGTCTACCGGAGGCATCAAGATAATACCATTATAGGTATCACTAGAAGCTAACACGTAATTAAAGAATGCTCCAAGATTATCGATATCATCAGAATCAATTGCCCGCAACAACGCCGGAGCATAATACGCAGGTTCGCCGTTATCCGTTCCGGAACGTAAAGATGCATAGTATTCTTTTATGTCTTCTATTGGAACCTTGTCGATACGAAAGCGCTCCTCGTCGTTATTCACCCAGACTTGGGTTATCGCTCTACAGCGCTGAAATGTAACGTACCAACCTCCGGCCGCAATTTCTTCAAAGACCCTACCAAGCATCTTTGGTGTTTCGTACATACGATCAAGAAAGTCTTGGCCGGCTTTAATGAAGAAATCTGCCCCGGCATCTGTATCGTGTTCATCCGTTGTTCTGGTAGCTAAATCATAACGACCACTAATTTCGACGAATTTCTGGCGAGCGGTAAGAAGATCAGACATCTTAGCTCCTAGAATTTGGGAGAGGATCCAAAGACCCTCTCCCAAAGTTATTGTTGATGTTACGGGGTTCCGTTATCTTGGTTAAACCCATTGAACCACCCACACGTAGACGGATGGTGGAATTCTAAGCCGCATTCAGTAAGATACTCCTCATCGGTTCCATCAATTCTTCCGCGCCCAGTATTCTGTTTATCAGGGTCAGGATAGAACGTTGTGTCCGTGATGTAACGATAAGTAAGATTCTTAGGCTCGAAAACTACCATAGAATAACGATTAGTGGTTTCGAACGAGAACAACGGATGCCGTTTTAGATGAATAACCCCGAACGGAGTGACCCATTCCATGACCTTAATGCCATAAGAAACAGTGGCCGGAGAAATATTATAGTGCCCATATTCCTTGACCAACTTGTTAATGGCAAGAATCACACCGCTACCACAATAGGCCATACGTTCCTGGCTTCCATAGCGGAAGATTTGCTCAAGTTGATAATCGAGCCATTCTTCGCCGTCAGAAAGCCAAGTAGTATTCTGCCAATCGGTTTGGGTTGCGAAATCTGAAGTAACTCCGCTGTTACCTTTGATAAACGGAATCAAACCCCAAGTAGCACGTTCCGGCTTCCCATTCGATCCGGTTCCTTCATACCGTTGACCAAACAGAAACGCCTTCTCCATTTCAATCGAATGAAGTTCCAGAGCTTCTCGCTTGGCTTTCTTGTACGCATCACCGGTTCGCAAACGGGTTAATCTTGCAGTTCGCGTGATGGACAAAGGGGTACGAAAGATTTGAGTATAGTTGTAATACTTCGTAGGATCATACGCGATAGCTTGCGGCATTGCCGCACCTTCCGCGTTGATATTACCGATGATCAAAATGGTATCACAGTCGCTCAAATCATGAGACGAAGAATTATCATCAGCCTCAAGAAGCTTACAAGCGACATAAGAACTCGCACCATTTTTCTCAACAGCAGTCACGAGAGCATTACAATCGACATCATAGTCGCTAGCATCTCGCAAAAGAGCTTGGTGGCCAGGGCGGAAATGATCCGCAACAGCTTCAGCTACTTTTACATAGATGGTTTGTCCAGCGACTCCACCAGACGTATAAGCAGAAGACAAAGCAGTATTGGTATAAACACCAGAAACCGTTCCGCCTTGTGCCGGAAGGCCTTGCGTCCACCAATAGTATTGCGGATCATCGGCCTTTTGTTCGGACATTTTAGAAAGAAGAGCAGTTA
>CAZAYV010000027.1:22303-31350 GCA_964489465.1 uncultured Dactylococcopsis sp.
CTATCAGACCAATCTCCATTTCCACGCATACCTAAGAATGCCATTTCAAGTTTCCTCCTATCATTGAGAATTACGCAGCAGCAACGACAGCGGCACTAGCTTCAAGGGGTAGATAGAACAACGTGAAAGAAATGGTTCCGCCATTACCAGTGGTATTAGATTCGATGGTACAAGTACCACCAGCATCACCAACCACGAATTGGCCCCGGGCACCAACAGAATTAACATCCGCTGCTCGTAAACCCGGAGTAGAACCACCATTCATTGCATCGCCAAAATCACCCGAAAGCATATAGTGCGTACCATCAGCATCTGTATCGATGGTAGTCGCTGCACACAACGCAATGTTGTCAGTTTTGATTCTAAGTTGGAAAGCTTCAGCTCCACTCAGAACCGTAGTTACTTCACCAGCGATAAGCGTAACGAGAACTTTTCCCGTTACAGTAAAGAGATCATCATTAGCGCCAGAAAGATCGCAATCTTTCGTAACAGCATATCCGAGTCCAGGCACAAAAAATGCCGGAGAAACACCCAGATAATCCATCACGCTTTTGTTCGTTGCAGGCTCGGCGCCACCAGTTCCGTTTCGAACGGCGTCCCAAAGATCTCGCAAAACTTCTGCAATTGAGACACCATCATCAGGAACAGCAGCAGCGGGAAAAGTTGCGATTCCATTAGCCCCAGCCAATAGATCGTAAATAGATTGTGTCGCCGGAAGAACAGTACCACCTCTAACAATATTCTCTTGAGCATATCTAAGAACTTCTGCAAGAGAAACAGCATCATCAGCAGCAGCTCCGGCCGGAAAAGATGCAACACCAGCAGTTCCAGAGAGCTCAGCTTGAATAGTATCAATCTTTCCTTCGATACTATTCGACGGAGCAGTTCCGATAGGATCGCCGGCACCACCATCTGCATTAAACCCGACACAATCGTTGTCCCAAGACATCTTGCCAACGTTAGAGACGAACGTAGTTCCGGATGCCACTCGAATGCGAACATTCTTGGCATGCCCAGTCATATTAGCATCACCAACGATACCAGGCTTGGGAGTTGAGTTAGTGTTATCCAAGAAAATGTTTTCAAGACGAGCATTCAAGATCTCGTCCGTAACATTTTCGATATTACCCGTTGCAAAGTCACCACGAATATCGATGTTTTTCAAAATAGCATCATCGACACCGTTGAGTTGTATGTTAGATTGTTTTTGGGTTCCAGTAGTAGACGGAAGGAATTTCCAACCGTCGATTTGGAGACGAATAGCGGCGGCAGTTGCTACGATACAATCTGTAGCAGCCTTGGCCGCTGCATCACGCCACTCACCATCGACGATTTTGAAATCCGCAGCGTTTACGTCGATAGGTCCAGTAAGAGCATCAATCCCGGTAATGAATAGAGGGTTAATCAAAGAAACATTCGCAGCATCTACGTCTATATCTGCATCTGCATCAGATGTAAACGTTATGTAAGCTCTATTGGAACCCTCGCCTAAAAACCAGATAGTAATACCAGCCACGTCAAGATCAAGACCACCAGCAGCAACGACGGTCTCAACGTGTCCGGGCAAAACAACGATGTGATCACCGCGACTAGCCGTACATTGACCAACCGCATAATCAATCGTAGCAAATGGAGATTGTGGTCGATTTTTCTCTCCAACAACATCGGTTCCGATGCCAGAATGAACATAGAAAATCTCGCCACGAGTTGTCATAATGTTTGCAGCACGGATAATGCCCATAACATCGACATTATTACCGTCGCTGGTAATACCAGCCCTGCGTAAGATACCTCTCCAAGACATGATTTTTCTCCTTTCAAATTACCCTATGTTAATTTAATTAACACAGGGTATTAAGCGACGCCATCGTAAATATGAATCCACGCACGACCAGTACAGAAGAAAAGTGCGTGATCATCATCAGCGTCCATATCACCATAAGTAGAAATTTCCGTCCCAGTTTCGTGATCCAAAACACTCACGTCATTAGTAGCACCAACCGGAGCTTGGATAAAATAGAATTTACCCACAGCTTCAGCCATCGGCGGTAGTTTAATATCTACAGCATCATCCGTGGAATCCACGAAAACGACGCGATCCCCAGCCTTCATTTGATAGTCTTCAGAAACGTATTTGATCGTGGTTTCGGTCAAAGTTTCTGAATGGACTCTTGATCTTGCTCGTTCAGACATCTCAGAGTTCCTCCATTATAATAGTGTATCAACAATATCCTTCTCCGTCGGGCTTAATTGCGGAGAAGACGGTCTATTAGCTCTTGTAGGAGTTGCAAGACCGGGTTTTCGCCGAGTCGTCGCAGGAGCATTTGCCCGCGCCGACGTTTTCTTCGTCAACCCGAGAATCTCTCTCGTTTTAACAGCAGCTTTTTCGAAAAGCTCGTTCATCGGGATATTCGGGTTTTCAGAAGCAATCTCATTTGCGATTGCTCCAACAGTTTTTCGGACCGGGAGCAAATCGCTGTTTTCTTTATAGAAATCATCCACAGATTCTTTCAATGCTCTTTGTTGTCGAATTTGTGTCACGACCAAACCCGGAACAGAATTCATCATTTGTTCCATGGTAACACGTCTAGTGTGATCTACAACATGTGAGAGAACTTGCTCGAATTTTTGTTTATCCGAAACAACATCGTCAATATCAAGATCACCAAGAAAACCTTTAAATTCTTCTGGCAATTCCTCTTCTTTTGGTTCTTCTTTCTTCAAAGAATTCTGAACCATTGAAGTAAGATTTTCGAGCTTTTCCATCAACGTTCGATTTTGTTCTTCTAGAGCCTTTTCTTTCTCTGTAGGTTCTTCGGGTTCCGGAGGCTCCGGAGGTTCTGCAGGTTCTGGTGGTTCTGGTGGTTCTTCAGGTTCGGGAGGCTCAGGAGATTCAGGTGGTTCTGGAGGTTCTGGTGGATCCGATGGTTCTGGCGGTTCAGGTGGATCTAAAGGTTCCTCCGGATCTTTCCCCAAATCAATGTCGCCAAACAGATCGTCAATTTCTTTCGCCAAATCATTCATTTAATCCTCCTTGTTTTAAAGTGTTTCCAAATCTTCGTCAAAACTATCCTCATCGAAACTATCCCCATCGAAACTAATCGGAACATTAGAATCATCTAACGTATCCGCTATTATGCTTGGCAACAAGATAATATCCCTCAGAACCTCTGATCTACCCTGGAATCTATATAACTCCACTCCATCTGCAGATTCCAATTCGTCTCTAACAGCTTCTCTCATTCTTTCTAATTCAGCTTTTAAATCTTGCCAAATAGTAGATTCAAGAAAATCTCTAAATGCTTGTGGAGACGAGATAAACTCTTCGCTCATTGACCACCTACCAATCCAGTTTCTGTAGGAACTAACGAGCCTTGGTCCACACGATTAGCAACATCTTCATCTGAAGCAACCTCAAATCGAACAAAATCATCGACATTTTTTGCCCCGGCGTTTCTCGCTATATGTTTAAAGATCCGAACAACGTCAAATCTCTGTGCAATCTCTGGATACTTTCCAAAAATCTCAAACATCCGGACCCAAACATCGGAATAATTTCCTCCGGGAATGCTACCGTCTCGAACCTTGATATCGTAATCAACCAGAATATCAAACGGCGTGACTTTCATCCGGCCTTTGTCTTTCATAACACGCTGGCCATATTCGCTAATTAATGCTTCTTGCCATCTACCAGTCGCTTTAATAAACGTTTCTTGTTCCATCAATTGTTGGGTATGAGAAGCGAACATAAATCCTATATCTTGCATAGCTTGGATTCCGATCAATTTCGCTATTCTTTCCAACCGAGAGAATTGTCCGATTTGCGTTCCTTGAAATTCTGCCGCCGTTAATCTCTCAGGCCCACCGCCACGCAAACCGCCTTGCGCAGCTTCGTTTGCTCCACCAATTCGATCCATCCACTGGACAATCCAAGAAGTGTCCGCTATATTCTGTCTCGTAATATCTTTAATATCAAGTTGTGCTACAACATCTTTGACACCTCTACCCCACGCTGGACGGCGCAATCGAATCAATTTACCGGGTTTGGGGTTCTTCAAATCGTTCGAATTAACAAGATATGGATCAAAGATAATCATATCATTGATGGCTTTACGAACGTTCGCAATATGAGCGTTAAAAAGCCAATCGACAATCTTTTGTAGTCCAAAAAGTTTCTCTAACCTTGAGATTGGTGTGGTAGAATACCCATCGAAATCTGGTGCGCAAACCGCCACGGGGAACATATTGTGGTCGAGGTCGATTGGTTGAGCTCTAATAATTACATCGTCGGCGGCCAGAGAAAAAAGCCACTTCTCCGGATATTCTCCATCACCAAGTTTCCATTCTCTCGGAATCAACTTCACATACATATTAACGACATCCACGTTGGTTGTAGATGTAGAAATTCTTGTTATTTGCCCTTGCGATCCACTTTGGGTGTATCGAGTTGTTCCTTCGAAAGCTTTCCGTTCACGATCACTCTTATCCTCGCCAAAGATTGAAGTTTGTTTATTGTGGACAGATTTTAGATATTTTACGTTAAACAAGTCATCGGAATCTCGTTCTTCCGAAAGAAGATCCATGTAATTCGTTCTATCAACCCACCCAAAAAATTCTCCATCTTGAACACGATGAATAGGAACACTTGGATCGGGCAAAGATAGATATGGATCAACGTTTGTCAGAGCATTACCCTCGAATATCATAACGTCTTTTTCAAGTTCTTTTTCAAACCCCGTATTAATAAACATTCCTTTTAACGCTGAGAAGAATCCAGTTTCTTTTTTAACCGTCTTATGCGCGTATTTTCGAACCCACGAAGGAATAACAATTCCAAAACCATAAGACAAGCCATCCCGAAACATTGTATGAAGTTCTAGAGGGACCTTAGATTTGTAGCATTGAAGGTCGATAATCTTTTCCAAGAGAATCGCCCCGATAGTATCTTCCGGCGAAACCCCCTCATATCGGAAGATCGGATCTTCGAAAAAAGCTGCCACAAGATATCCAAGAAGCGTCTCAAGAATCGTGTCCGAGTACGGAAAGACAATAGAAACAGGTTTACGTTCGTCGCCAGAAACAACTTCTTTTTCCTTCTCATCCAATTCCACATAAGTTGTTAGAACCCTATCGATATTATTCCACGCAGTAAAACGATTAGAAATAACACCAGAAGCCTCGACCGCTCTCTTGAGAATCTCCGTTTTAATTTTATTATGAAGCTCGCTTCCGGGTTTAAGATCTAATCCACCCGGATATTCATAATCGAAATTCACATGAGAGAAATCAGTAGTTCTGTTCACTTCACCTTGCACAATATACGGCATTAGAGGCTCCTATATGTAAGCTCTATTTTCCCAAGGACTACCAACAGACCCATCAAAATCCATAGGATCATCGTTATCAACCTCAAGTTCTTCAAATTCTTTTTCTATGTCTTCATCATTCATGTCTTCTGGGTCGAAATAAAAAGCCATCTTGTCCATCGTGGGAATAATATAAGCTAGCATATCCATCACGTCCCATTGTTTCGAGCGTGGAAAACCAACGAGTTGTGATTCTAATTTATCGCAACAATTCACGTTATGATAGACATAACCAAGTTTATACAAAGGCGCGAGTTTAGCAACTCGATCCTCTTTTTTACCCACGGCATTTAGTTCCAGATAAATAGGATAAATTCCTCTTACTCTCATTTCACTTTGGATAGGTTGAGAAATGAAAGCATGAAGAGACGTGACTTCAACTCCGAGAATCATCGCATTAAATCGCTGGACCATTTGGAACATTTGATCGTATAATTCATCCGGGTCAACTTTGCCAGAGAAAATATCTCTCGCAAAGATTTTTCTCGACGATCGATCAACTCCGATACAACCCACAGCAGAGTCTGCGCTACGAAGTTTAACGGTTTTTGCCGGGTCACACAACACGACGTTAATTAACCTATTGGTTTGGATTATCTCATCTTCACCACCAAAAGGACTTTTTATTCGCAATCTATCACCTTCTTCTGAATACATTTTGAAGAATTCCGGTCGAAAAACAGCATCTTCTTTTGATACCGGGATGTTTCGAAATTCACGATAGAAAACATCCAACATCCCATGATCACGGTGGTATTGATGCTCACGTTTTACCTCTTCATTAGACATAAATTGCGGAGCATTAGATTGCAAATTATCGTCACAAGCTTCTAATCGTAAAGATTCCCAATCCCCAGAATTGATTAGATCCTCTAGCAATGAATCTTCGTGTTTCAGAGTATCAATATAAACGATTTGCCAATTTCTCCGGACTCTGCTAGTCGCTTTCAAAACATCTGCATGGAACCACTCTTTTCGCTTTAATCTCAGATCATCGTTCGAAATTGTTTCTGGGTCTTCCAGATCATCAACCACGATAACATCCGGTCGATTGTTATGATAGAGAATACCACGAACTTGTTGTCCAGAACCACGCGGATAAACAAGAGTATCACCCGTTACCCAGGCACGCTTTGAGAAGCTCTCATCAATATTCTCAGCTCCCCGCATTTTAATCGGTGGAAAGAGCTTTTTTACCATTGGGTTGGATAAAAGTTCAAATTTCAAATTCTCCGTTTGCAAAACAGCAGCATCAAAGCTCATTGAAATAAGCATGAAAAGTTTAGAGTAATTAAAGAGAATTTTTCTCGCTGCAAACGCCAGAGCAACAATCGACGTTTTGCCAAAACCACGTGGGGCAGCGATAGCAATTCTGGGCGCTCCAGAATCAATTATTTCGAAAATCTGGTCGTGCAACCTAGAAAATGGCACGAAGAATCTCTCGGGAAAGAATACTTTGGCCATCATCTTCGTTGATCTCGTACATTCAACCAGAAGATCTTGGATTTCTTTTTGGTTTTTAGGAAGATCTGATTCTTTCATTTTGCCCCTTTGTTAATTAAATTAACAAAGCGTTTAATCCCAGATTGAAAACGTCGAATAAACCGTCAAAACAAAGGTATGGCCCCGGCCGACCCAAGAACCAAGTGTTAGATAAGATTGGATTCTATAATCCCCAGCTTGATCAAAATCTCCGGCTTGAACCGTGTATTGAATCTTCGACGTATCATAAATCGTAGCACTCCAATCGTGTTCTGTTTCATCCGGTTTTCTAACCTTCAATAAAATTCCGGTGGCCCCTGTAATCGTCTTCTTACAATCTACGATCAAAAGAGTTCCAACATCTCCTACAAAACACTTTCCCATTATTATATCCTCGATTCCGCAAAGACCACGGTTTGAATTTCAGAATCAAAGAAAATCTTTTCTGGATCTTCTGTTGATATTGGATCAGACGGAGAGAAAGTCTCCATGTCATAGAGCATATACGTTCTGTTTTCGTTTTCCCAATCTATAATCATTTTCTTAATTCGTCAAAAACGTTATAAATCTGTCTTTAGCGCCAGTCGCAGAGAATTTTGCGGTAATAACATCGTAATTCATTTCCGCAGCTGTAAACGTAATCTTATAGATACCACTTCCAACTTCAGAAACAGAGTTAGATGAAGCAACAAAAGAAGCCCCGTCTTTTGATAGTTGACATGTTACAGTAAGACTTTCAACTGGATCACCATCCGTATCAATCATTAGAAACATAAAATTAGCCAATTGTGCATTCTTCTCAACTCCGGGCGTACCAGCTATGTTAACCAGCGAATTTGTGTCTTTAACAAATCCCGTTCCTTTAACATCGTCCAGATCCTCTGTAACCTCATCTTTAATCCCCTCAAGTGAATCTGTTGCAGGAACAAAATCACTCGTGTCACCACCCTTGGTCATAACGTTCGACAAAACCGTTCCATCAACAACCTCAGTAGTCATATCATCGTTATCAGCAACGGCAGTTTTCATTAGATGGTCTAGATTAAGAGCAACCAAAGCATCGTTAACCTCAGATTCAACTTCCGCTTTCATTGTCGCAGACATTCCGCCCAAACCAGTGAGACCAGCGCCGGCAGAACCAATCTCTCCAGTATCCGTTTTAATATCCACCAATTTGTCTCTGATAGCTTCCAGAGAATCCGTCGCATGGTCAAAGTCACTAGTATCACCGTCCGTTTTGGTCATAAGATTGGCGAGAATCGTATCATCCACTACCTCGTCCAGAGTATCCCTATCAGCCACGGCGACCTTCAGAAGATGATCCAGATTCAACTCATCTAAGACCTTCCGCACGGCCAAAGCAATAATGTTCGAAGCATAAGCTGTCGATCCAACATCTGCAGCAAAAGTCGCATTATCAATGGCACCATCTGCGATGCCAGCGGCTCCAATAGCGTTAGCCGCCACAGCCGCGATTTCGACATCGAGATAATCTGTACCAGAAGCTGCAAAAAGCGAGTTGAACACGTTGTCGCTCAAGACCATGAAATTAACGCGAACAGGCAAACATTCAGAAGAATCTTGCACAACAACGGTTAAAACACCTTCAGTATCAAGATTCGCAGCTGTGAGTGTTAGGCGATAATAACCATCGCAATTAGTAACAACAGCCCAGGAATTGCCAGAAATATCCACCACGGTTGTAGCACCATGTTTGATGATTTCGGCTTGGTCCGCTGCAGCCAACGTAATTCCAGTTTCTGGTGTCACATTATCTGTTGCATCGAGAAACGGTCCGATAATAACAACTTGTTCATAATCTGCTTTTATAAACCCACCAAAAGATGCAGGCATTATTCTTTCTCCCCTAGAATCTTTCTATATTCCACATGAATATGAGTAGGATGCCAGACAACCCGAAAGTCTTCCCCTAGACGCTCTTGTAATTCACGAAACACCGTAAGCCTATCCTCCGAATCAGGCCAATATCTCGTACGAGCGTCAAAAGCATAGCCATAATAGTGCAGCGACCCAGGGCTATGCTCCCCCTCCATCCCAGAAGTCACTACGAGCTCCTGACCGTTATCCTCCCAGACCTTAGCAGCAACAACCAATGCTTGCCGCATTACAAGTTTATCTGGCATCCTTACGTTTTCTTTTATCTTCACTTCCAACCTCGATATACCATTCTTCGCCACA
>CAZAYV010000028.1:0-30633 GCA_964489465.1 uncultured Dactylococcopsis sp.
CTCTGATGTTATGGCAGGATTAGGAAATTCTTGAACTTCACACGGGATTAAAGCTGAAATAAATCGTTGGATTTCGTTCACAGATTTTTCCAACTTTGCTAGCTCGCCAACTTTGGTAGCAATAACTTTATAGTTCATCAGGTCTTTTTGGCTGAGTGTTGAAGCATCAGGATTATCCATAACTTCAAGAATTTCAGGAAGAATAACATCAACATCCACTTTAGCATTATAAATGTCATACACAGAGTCAAAGCTAGAAGGGTCAATAGCAGCTAAATGTTCAAAAAGACGAGGCGGAATAATTTCCTTCGCTAAGTATTTTAGAGATTTAATTAGGTAACGGTAGGATTCAACAACAGATGTCTGTTCATCCGGATCATCACTTGGACTACAGCATCTGAAGCCTTCCAGTTTATTGACTAACTCTGCTAATCGTTGTTTTCGACTGTTCATGATCATAAGTTCTCTTATTTATAGAATAGGCATATGCAAACAATAATAGGTTAGTAGGATAAATTAAAGCCCAGTTTTTCTATTATTACTCTTCTTCGGATTATTAAACGTATGGATATAAAGGAAACATTAAACAAAATCAACTCCCTCAGTGTTGAAAAAAGGATTGATCTTGTCCTTGCGATTTGGGATAGTATAGCCGTTGAACAGAGTTATCCTGATTTAACAGAAGCACAACAACAAGAACTCGATCATCGCATTAGTAAGTATGAAGAAAATCCAGAAAATGTATTGACATGGAAGCAAATTAAAACATCAGTTAAAGATCAAGAATAATAGATGAATTATGTCTTAGTTTTTCGTCCTGAAGTTCAAGAAGAAGTGAATCAAGTCTATAACTAGTAGTCTGTCAAGTTAATTTTGACGAATAGTAATTGAACTAAAATCCCCTTTCTTTGGTGTGTCCCACTTCCCTTTAACCATTATTATTGCTTTGACAGAGCACTAGTGCTCTGTCAAGCTAATTTTGACGAGTGGCGATCAACCGATTAAGTCCTTCCTTTGTCCTTTCCCCCTTACCCTTGACCAACGGTCAAAGCAGGCGCCTTCCGTTTAGGAAGGCGTAATCTTTGACCCGTCAATTGGAAATTGACAAGGCACTAGCTGCAAGAACCTCCTATGAAACAAATTACTTTACTTCGCAACACATTGAAAGTTTAGGAATTTTGTATAATTTTGAGTGTAGTCTTTTCCTTAAATTATATATCGATGTATTATCGCTGACTCTAGCTGATTACCAAGTAAGAGAGTTTCATTCCGGCACTTCTTAATCAAACTTTGATCACAAAGCTGACAGAAAAGTATTATGGTTTATCAGGGACAATTTGGTAGTTACACAATTAATGAGCGCGATCGCGCTGAAGTGAAAATCTATCGCGGTGGATTACTCGTCGCCGCCCTTAGTTTTGCCATGGGAACGCTGTTCTTATTTTGGCAAGGAGCAACGCCATTTGTTCTAGAAAGCTTGACTTATTTATACGGATTATTTTCCCTTGGATTAGGAATCAGTTTAATTACCATTCATATTTACTTATTACCACTGCATCGTCTCTTACAATTGTTTTGGTTGATCGGAACCATTTCTGCAATAATAATTGGCATTAAAACGGATATTCCCCTTGCTTTATATGTTTATGATCATCCCTTAACTCTCTTAGGAATTGGCTTTACCTTTGCTGCACTAACGGGTATCTTCTTTAAAGAAGGATTCTGTTTTCATCGTATAGAAACCAAACTTCTCACGCCACTCGTTCCCATTTTATTATTAGGACATTTGTTAAGGATTTTTTCCTCTCCAATTGAGCAAATTTTACTGGCAATTTGGGTCATCCTTTTCCTCATTTTTGCTTTCAGAAAACTCCCTCAAAATATCCCCTCTGATATTGGAGATAAATCAGTTTTTGATTATCTCAAACAGCAACGAGCTTCTTAATCTTTGTTAGTGGATCACAGGATAAAAGCGTAAAACATCGAAGAAGATGAGCTATCAACGAGTTGTAATTACCCAATTTGGATCATCGGAGGTCTTAAAAGTAATCGAGGAAAGTGAATTACCCAAACCGAAGCCAGGAGAAGTGAGAGTTAAAGTTTTGGCGTCAGGGGTAGCGTTTACCGATATTATGATCCGTGAAGGCAAATATCCAGGGATTAAGGAAAAACTGCCCTTTTCTCCCGGCTACGATCTGGTGGGTGTGGTTGAGCAGCTGGGGGAAGGAGTAAAGCAGGTACAAGTGGGGCAACGAGTGGCGGATCTGATGGTGATTGGAGCGCATTCAGAATATGTCTGTGTGCCTGAAATTCGCTTGATCCCGGTTCCGGAAGAGCTTGATGCAGCCGAAGCAGTGAGTCTGGTTCTTTCTTATGTCACGGCTTATCAAATGTTACATCGAATTGCCAAAATTCAGGAGGGTCAGCGCATTCTGATCCACGGTGCGGGCGGTGCGGTGGGCACGGCAATGATTCAACTGGGCAAATTAATTAATTTAGAGATTTATGGCACGGCTTCTCAAGCGAAACACGAATTAGTCACCCGTTTGGGTGCTACTCCAATTAACTACAAAACAGAGGATTTTGTGGAGCGCATTCATGAGTTGACCGGCGATGGCGTTGATGCCGTGTTTGATCCCATTGGTGGCGATACCCTCAAACGATCATTTAGCGTTCTACGAGACAACGGTATTCTGGTTTCCTATGGTTTTTACAACGCCGTTATGGGCAAAGAGGGGAATATTCTCTGGGATTTATTCCGACTCCAACTCTGGAATTTACTGCCCAATCGTCGTTCTACCGCCTTTTATTCCATTGCGGGATTACGGAAAAAACAACCGAGTTGGTTTGCGCAAGACTTAACGACGTTGTTTGACTTCCTCAAACAAGGAAAAATTAAGCCAATGATTGCCCAGCGGATTTCCCTTTCAGAGGTTAAACACGCTCAAGAATTAATTGCAGAAGCAAAGGTGCAGGGGAAAGTGGTGGTGGAAATACCTCCTGCTGCTTAATTAGACCACTTGATAAACAAAACTCAACGTTGCCCAAGAATTGACGTTCAAGGCATAAACATTGCTATCAGAGTTGGTTAGTTCGCTAGAGACCTGACTAGCCGCTTGCAAATCTTCTTGAACGGCTTGCATGACTTTTAGCGGTTCGGGTAAATCAACAATCCGTTCCCCTTCTCCTTTCGATTGTGGGATGTGAGAAATCACGTTTAGGGTTTTGGTGAAGGGTTGAGTGCTGCCGAGAATATAAATTTCTGATAATCCCGCTGGTCCAGGGACTTGCCAATCGTAAGACGCTTCTGTTTTCGGGATAATGCGGGTTTCTCCGGGTGCGAGTTGGAGATTTTGCAAGGGTTGAATATTTTGGGAAGGATCCGTGACAGCCGACCCATCGGGGAAATAGAAACATAAGGGGTTTGCCCCGGAATCGACCCCGAACAGGAGACAGTAAATTGCGCGATCGCTGATATTTTGTAAACGATATTGAATTTGCGTGCCAGCGATAATTTGGGGAAAGGCACCGGCTAAGGCATAAGGGAGAGATTGCTGATCAAAGAAAAATTCTCGACCTTGGCGATAGCGAAAGGTCTCTTGGCTAATCACTGGCGTTGCTTCTCCTTGAGGAGAAAGGGTTTCGAGGGTAGCCCGTAGCCCTAAGCGAGAAGAACCCTCATTAACCGTCAGTCGGCATAATTTCGCTGCTAGAAGCGTTTGCAATTTGGGGACAATGCGCATCACTGCCGATTTAACGGCTTCGGTTTGCGTTCCCACGGTACTGGGAATCGGCATTCCTCCTACAGAAAATAACCCATAGCCATTTTCCACAATATTTTTAATGGGCGGATTCCCTTGCAGGGCTTGCCCTTTACTAAAGACATAATCAGCACTGCCTTCCCCGGCTGTAATCAAAGCTGAGACTTCTCCCACACTCGAAAAAGCACTGGTGGCATCAACCCGTTCAATCCGACCCAGGTTTGCCTCTAGTGCAATGATTAAGCCAGGATTGCGAGGAATGACCCGGATTTTTTCTTGCAAGCCTTGTCCCACTTGTAGCGGAGTGTTCCCTTGTTGCCAGCGGGCACGAGCATTTAAACCATCATGATGGGTCAATTTAAATTCTGCTGAACTATCTTCACCGTATTTTCCAGGGAAAGAAAAGATGGAATTCACGCCATAATCTTTTAGCGTCGCTGGGGGAATGCCAACTAACCGTAAATTGATATTGCCTTCTCTCTCAACGCCAGTAATGACCGCTTCTGCACCAAACAAATCGGAAAAAGCATAGTAGGGAACAATCGTCTGTCCTTGGTCTTTGCCAAATAAACGGGGCTGTTGTTGAGGTCCGAGTAACCGTTCAATACTTTGGGCACTGCGAGTCAGGGAAATTTGAATGTTGCTGGCAGAGATGGCTTCCCAAAGCGAATGGGTCAAAGTATGGGTAAACACGCCGGCATGAAATCCTCCCCAATCGGTTTCAGTGGCGATTTGTTGGGGACCAGTAGCAGTAATGACGACTCCCCGAAGCGTTTGGGCTTGGTTAATCAGGCTTTCTGAAGTGCGGTCAATTTGGTTTAATTCGGTTTTGAGGGTTTCGGCAAAATCAAGGTCTTTTTCACTGAGGGTGGAAGTAGTAGAACGGTTGAGTGAGCGGACTCTAAAGTTACCTTGCAGCGGTTGACCGGTTGGGAGATAGCTGGTGTCGAGAACGAGTGTCACTTTATCGGTGAGCAACGATCGCCCTAAGGTGGCTAAGGTATTTTCTAAAATTAGATTACTCTGCTGTGACCAGCGACCGGAAGTAGAGCCATCGCTGGGAACAAGACAGTTAATGACTTGAGAGGAATTGCCTTGCTGGCTTCCATCCGGCAGTTTCGCTTTCGTGCCAAAACCACTGAAATGAAAGACAACAATATCATCTGGTTGCGCTTGTTGAATCAAATGTTCTCGAAATGCATCAACAATTTGGTTACGGGTAGCAGCGCGATCCGTTAGCGTTAGGATATCTTCGCTTTGAAAGCCAAAGCGATAGCGCAGCAGTTCTTGTTGTTGTTCAACATCGGTGATGCAGCCTTTAAGACCATTACCGCCATATTGATTGATTCCCACTAAAAGAGCAAGTTTACGACCGCTACCACTGGCTAAAACTTGAGCGTGCTGCTGAATTTTGCGTTTCCATGCGGGCGATAACCATAAAAATGATTCTCCACTCAGCCCCCATGCCAATAACGATAGCCCTGCCTGTTGTAGGAAATTACGCCGATCAATACCCATGTTACCCACTGCAACAACTGTGCTGATTAAAATTAATCTGCTATTACTGTAGAAGCTTTTGGCGGAAAATCAAAGATTTCATTGGTAATCACTGAGTCATTAGGGATCTTTTGTCACTGCAACGACATAGTCCTTCAAGGCTTGTGGTGTTCCTTCTTTCGTGATTTTTCCTTGCTCTAAAATAAACGCGCGATCGCAGTAATCCAATTCTTCTAAACGGTGTGTTACCCAAAGGGCAGTAATGCCGCGGCTTTTAACCAAAAACCGCACCTGCTTGACTAATTCGATTTGAGTATCCGGGTCGAGGAGGGCGGTGGGTTCATCTAAGAGCAAAACTGGACAGTGACGTGCGATCGCGCCGGCGATGGCAATCCGTTGTTTTTGTCCGCCACTGAGGGCATAAATCGGTCGTCGTTCCCAACCGAGTAAGTTCACGGCACTTAAGGCTTCCTGAACGCGATCGCGCACTTGCGTCCAACTTAAGTTTTCTTTAACTAAGCCAAAGGCGACATCGGCACCCACTGTGGGCATCACCAGCTGATGATCCGGGTTTTGAAAGACAAATCCTAACGGTTGTTCCACCTCACACGTTCCACTTTGAGGTGTTAACAATCCCGCTAAAATCCGGAGTAACGTAGATTTTCCACTGCCATTATTCCCCAACAACATCCAGAACTCTCCCTGGGGAATCTTGAGGGAACAGTCTTGTAAAATTGGGTGCTGAGGATGCCAAGCAAAGTTTAGGTTTTCAACCGCGATCGCAGCTTGTGTCACAAATCTTCCTTAAAAATCCCCCTCACGGGGGTGAGTGGATTGAATTAAGATTGTTGCATAAAGAAGCCGGCGGGGCGTCCGGCAGGGCTGCCATCTTTTTGCGATAGAATAACAGCGCTAATCTGATCGCTAAAGACCGCTACTTTCTTTTCGGAATCTTTTTCACAGGTTAATTCCACCAGTTGAGGCGTGGCGGATTTGAGCGCATTCATGACCTCTTCATACACTTTTTGCGCGTCTGCTGATTCTTTACGTTGAACGGTAATGGGAATCGGGCTATATTTCAAAGTCAAATCAATCGAGAACATAGGTTAAAGCATAAGTTTCTTTCCCAATGTATCTTATCCTGTTTCTAATCGAGAGCGGAAGGAGAGTTGCTGATCCCCATTCAGGGCAAACAGCAGAAATTTATTTCTTGGGAAAGCTGAGAAATCGGAGGTCGTCACCTAAACTGAGGGGATAGTCACTCGATTGGAGTTTAAAGATCAACTCAAGGATATTAACCAGAATGCGAGATTTTTCAACCATTCAAAACACGAACTATGACCTGATTATCATCGGCGGTGGCGTTAATGGCGCAGCAACCGCTCGTGATGCCGCAATGCGGGGAATCAAAACCATTTTATTAGAAAAGAGCGATTATGCCAGTGGAACGTCTAGCTGGTCTACTCGCCTCATTCACGGTGGCTTGCGCTACCTGGAATATTTTGAGTTTCCTTTAGTACGGGAATCGTTACGGGAACGGGAAGTATTATTGCGGACTGCCCCCCATTTAGTGAATCCGCTGATGTTAACGGTGCCGGTGTATGGAGATCGATCACGCCCTTACTGGAAAATTCAAGCGGGAATGTTGCTCTACGATATCTTTAGCTATGATAAAACCTTACCTTCTCACCGGATGCTGCCGAAACAAAAGTTTCATCAACTCTTTCGCTATTTAGACCAAGACGGCTTAAAAGGCGGGGCGCAATATTACGATGGGCAAGCGGTTTATGCCGAACGCCTTTGTTTAGAAAATATCATCGCTGCCCAAGAAGCGGGGGCAACTTGCCTCAATTATGCGGAAGTCACCGGCTTAGTTCGCAATGGCGATCAAATTACCCAGTTAGCCTGTGCAGATCAACTCACCGGCGAAGCGTTTACGGTTCAAGGCAGCGAACATGCTGTCATTATCAATACCAGCGGTCCTTGGGTAGATGAGGTGTGCCAGCGAGGAAAAACCAATCAGCAAAGCGCCCCCATTGGCGAAAAGCCCAAAATTGGTGGCACCAAAGGCAGTCATGTGGTGGTTCCGCCCTTTTCAGGGGCACCAGATACCGCCCTTTATGTCGAAGCCAAGTCCGATGGACGTCCCTTCTTTATTGTGCCTTGGTTAGGAATGTATCTCATTGGCACCACCGATTTACGGTTCCAAGGCAGTTTAGATCGCGTGAAAGCCGATAACGAAGAAATTGATTATCTGTTGCGAGAAACCAACTTAATCATTCCCAGTGCGCAACTCACCCGTGATGATGTCAAATTTACCTACTCTGGGGTGCGTCCTTTACCCTATGCCGAAGGACAAAAACCCGGTAGTGTTACCCGCAAACATATTATTTACGATCATGGGGCAGAAGGAGTGAAGAACTTGATTTCTCTAATTGGCGGTAAATTAACCACGTTCCGTCATGTGGGGGAAGAACTCGTTGATGCGGTTTGCAAAAAGCAAAAGCGCCAGACGCCCCCTTGTCCTACCTTAAACACGCCCTTTCCCGGTGCGGTTGTTCCTAGCGATGAACGGGTGACTCAGGCGGTACAAACATATCGCGATCGCGTTTCTTTAGCAACTTTAGATCATCTTTTTACGCTTTATGGAGCAAGAGCAACCGACGTTTTAAAATTAACGGATGAATCCCCTGAACTCGCTGAACCGATTACCTCAGAATTGCCCGATATTAAAGCACAAATTGTTTATGCAGTTCGCCGGGAATCGGCTCAAACCTTTGTTGATATTTTGCGCCGGCGAACCACCATTGCGATGCAGTTTAATTATGGCTTAGATGTGTTACCCATTGTCAGTGAAGTGGTCAAAACCTATTGTGGTTGGAATCAAAGTCAATGTGAGACTGCCCGCCAAGACTATCATACGTATATGGAAGAAAACTGTATTCCCGACTATGTTTTAGCCCAAAAAGAAAGTGCCGCTGCCGCCTGTTAAATCGCTGATGGCAATTGATGATGACACCCAACTCTCCACCCGGCTTTCAAAATTTGGGCGACTGGTTATTGGGGTTGCTCTAAATAGTCATTGATTCCAATAACCAGTCAATCATTATCCTCAAGAATGTTCATCTTTGTTTTAACTTGTAATAGCCTGATCGTTATTTTTAACTGTTATTTATTGTGGCAAATTTTAACAATCAAAAAAAACTTAACTCAGCTTGCAAACACACTAGAAAACCTAGAAAAAAGCTTACCTCTAACCCTTCAATTAATGGAATTAAACGCCCGACGCAGTGAATATCAAAGCCTGACACTGCGCAAAAAGTATGAAGTGTTACAGCAAAAATGGGAAACTTTATTCATGCTGGTTCAGTTTTTAAAATGGTTATACCGGAAGTATCACTCTTGGGGATGAAGACAAATAGACAATAGAGAAGTAATAGGGGATAATAGAGCACAGTTAATAAAATTAGGGGTAAAAATCGCAATTCATCTCACTAACCCTTGCTCAAACCAGACTTTAGTTTTAATAAAAATCAAACGACTAAAACGAGGGCATGAGCAAAACAGGATCAAAAAAATCTGACTAGTGAGCTATAAATAAAAGCAAATCTTATGATGAATCTATTTCCAATAACCTCCGAACAACTGAATGGATTGCTGGTTGCAGCATCAGAAAAACTCAGCATTTTCACCCAAATCAATCAAGTATTTGCTGAATTTGTTGGCATCTTAAAAGCCATTTTCTTCTTTCCCATATTGGGGATGCCCATTATTGTCCTCTGGTTAATTATCGGAGGCGTTTATTTTACCTTTCGTATGGGCTTTATTAACCTGAGAGGATTTAGTCATGCCCTCGCTGTCCTTACCGGAAAATATCAAAGCAGTAGTAGCGATGATGACCAAGAAGGCGAAGTCTCGCCCTTCCAAGCCGCTTCCACTGCCCTTTCGGCAACGGTGGGTTTAGGCAGTATTGCCGGTTCTGCCATTGCCATTCAAATGGGCGGTCCCGGCGCTGTAGTTTGGATGAGCATTGCCGGCTTTCTTGGGATGTCCAGTAAGTTCGTCGAATGTACCCTCGGACAAAAATATCGTCAGGTCAAACCGGATGGGAGTGTTGCTGGGGGACCGATGTATTACTTGTCCAGCGGCTTGGCAGAATTAGGACTCCGTCCTTTAGGCAGCGTTTTAGGGGTTTTGTTTGCTATTCTTTGTGTGCTGGGGACTTTTGGCGCTGGCAATATGTTCCAAGCGAATCAATCTTATGCTGCCCTAGCAGGAGTACTCCCGTTTATTGCCGAACGCAGTTGGTTTTATGGACTCATTATGTCCTTACTCGTGGGCGTGGTGATTATCGGTGGCATTAGTCGCATTGGCGTCGTTACCAGTCGCTTAGTGCCGATTGTGGTTCTGTTTTACATTACCGGCTGTCTTTGGATTATTCTCAGTAATTGGCAGATTATCCCCGAAGCCACTGGGATTATTCTCAAAGGAGCTTTTTCGCCTACAGCCATTCAAGGGGGATTAATCGGAGTAATTGTGCAAGGCTTTCGTCGCGCTGCCTTTTCTAACGGGGCGGGAATTGGTTCCGCGGCGATCGCGCACTCGGCAACTCGCAATGATCAACCGGTACGAGAAGGAATTGTTGCCTCCATTGAACCCTTAGTGGATACATTGATTATTTGCAATCTCACTGCGATTTCCATTGTGATTACCGGCGTTTATAAAAGCTTTGCTAGTGGCGAAGCCTCTGGGATTCAATTAACCGCTGCTGCTTTTGGCACGGTGGTGGAATGGTTCCCGACTGTGCTTGCCATTGCGGTGATTTTGTTTGCGTTCTCGAATATTGTTTCTTGGAGCTACTATGGAGAACAGGCTTGGATGTATCTGTTTGGAGAAGAGAGTACTCTCTTCTATAAACTCATTTTCATTATTTTTGTTTTTCTGGGCTCTGTCATTGAATTAGGGATTGTCCTCGACTTTAGCGATATGATGCTCATTGCTATGTCAGTGCCTAATTTACTCGGGTGCTTCTTACTCGCTGGCAAAGTTGGGGATGACTTGCAAGTGTATATGGAAAAACTGCGACTGGAACGAGCAATGGCAGGAACCTCTGCTTCTCAATCCCCAGCCGCTGAACAAGAATATACCGGTTCCTCGAAAAAATAATTGCCTCACTCTGAAACTCGACAAGTAACCATTGTGCAGGGAAAGCAACGGCTGGATCGCGCCCTCGCTGAAGCCTTCCCTGACTTCTCCCGTTCGCGACTGCAAAAGCTCATTGAACAGGGCAATGTGCAAGTCAATGGGGCCGTTTGTACGAACAAAAAGCAATCTATTCCTGAGGGCGCAACTCTTCTGCTGTCAGTGCCGCCCCTCGCACCTCTTAGCCTTCAACCCGAGTCAATTCCTCTCGATGTCCTCTACGAAGACGAACATCTCATTATTGTTAATAAACCCGCTGGCTTAGTTGTCCATCCCGCACCCGGGCACGAAAGCGGCACCCTCGTCAATGCCCTACTCGCTCACTGCGACCATTTAGCAGGCATTGGCGGTGTTGAACGTCCCGGTATTGTCCATCGCCTTGATAAAGATACCAGTGGCGCGCTAGTCGTCGCCAAAAATGATTTTGCCCATCAGCACTTGCAGGGTCAAATTCAAGCCAAAACTGCCAAACGAGAATATTTAGGCATTATCCACGGTGTACCGAAAGGCGAACAGGGAACGATGGATCAGCCCATTGGTCGCCATCGAGTTGACCGCAAAAAGATGGCAGTGATTCCCGTGGAAAAAGGGGGACGCCCTGCCATCACCCATTGGCAACTGCAAGAACGACTGGGAAATTATAGTCTGCTTGCCTTTGCGTTAGAAACCGGACGCACCCATCAAATTCGCGTTCACTGTGCTGCCATGGGACATCCCATTGTTGGCGATCCGGTGTATAGTTCTGCCCATCGCTTCCCGGTAAACTTATCTGGACAAGTTCTCCACGCCAGAAAACTTACACTCACGCATCCGGTGACTGGAGAAACAATTTGCGCGATCGCGCCCCTCCCTTTCGATTTTACAAAGCTATTGGCACAACTCCGTGGGAATTGAAAAAATAGACAATTGCAGGGGATCAGCTAATTCGAGTTCTGTCACATCAGGCGCTATCATTGCCCAAAAGAGTCTGATAAATTGAGAGATAGATATATTCTCAGGTATTATTTTTTATGATGAAAAAATTATTCTCTTCATTAATGTTAGTCGGTGGCATCCTAACCTTAAGTCCAGCCTTAGAAGCAGTGGCACAAAGTGGTGGCAATTCCGGCATTACTATTTTTAGTGGCGTTGAACGCGAAAACATTCTTGACTATCGCCTTGATTTTGATGGGCAATCGGGACGATGGGATCGTTACCGTCTGCGCATTCCGGGTCAGAAACTTCCCTTTGGTGCCTCTCAATTTTACGTGACTTATCCAGACTACTATAACGGTAAATTTGATACCGATGAAATTGAAGTGAGAATTGACGGCGAGGCGCAACCTCTGAGTAGTGTTGAGTGGAATAAAGATGAACAACTGGTTTCTATTGGTCTAGAAGAACCCATTGAACCGGAGACGAAAGTGGAACTTGTTTTTTCTAATGTGAAAAATCCGCGCTTTGGGGGAACATTTTATTTTAATGCGCAAGTTGATGTTCCCAATGATGTCGCCATTCGCCGTTATGTGGGAACTTGGATTATTGATATTGATTAAACGTTAGCTAACCGCGGAGAAGCCCCGCGCTCTAACCGATAGCGCGGCTAGGCGGTCAGCGCAGGCAAGGGGTCGTCACCGGAACTTGCTTCCGGTGAACTTCTTTGCGTGGACGCAGGTTCCACGCCCAGTCCTCTGCTTGTGAACCCCGCACCGCACTTTGAGTCTGGTGTACCGCTGACCGATAATTGTGATTTCAATCAATAAAAAGGGTTCGGAAAGGTACCAATTTGATGACCCAGTCATTAACAGCAGAAAAACGAAAAAAATTTAGTCAATTTTTATGACAATAATGTTTAGGATGACTAGCTAAATCGTAATTGTAAAGAGCCTTGATTGGCCATAGTCTTGCCTTGTCATTTTCTGCTATCCTCTTATTTAAGAATAAGAAAATACAATGTAAGAAAATGACAACAACCGTCGTTAAATCGGACTTTAAGTCTCGTTTGGTCAATGCCATTTTAGGGATTAAACCCATTTATCATTTTGCGAAATCTCGAGCACGACAAATGATGATTAAACGTGCTGAGGAGATTGGCATTCCTTGGCGCGATCGCGTGGCACAATTAAAACAACATGATTGGGAGAGTGAGCTCGCTACAATCCAAAATCCGAATCTTGATTATCCCAATTATTATGTTTGTTCATTTCATGCTTACGAAGAAGGGAATCTCAGTTGGGATGCTGCCTTAGAAGTAGAAGTCGCCGCCTATGCAGTTCATGCTAAACTTTGGCAAGATAGTGGGGCCGATGGTGATCGACGGTTGCGCGATCGCTACCACCAAATCCTGCAACAACAACTGCCGACAACACCAGAAACCATTGTCGATCTTGGCTGTAGTGTCGGGATGAGTAGTTTTGCCCTCCAAGAGTGCTATCCGGAGGCAAACCTTACCGGGGTAGATTTGTCTCCTTATTTCTTATCGGTTGCTCAATATCAAAGCCGGGAGAAACAACTCAATATTCAGTGGCAACATGCAGCAGCAGAAGCAACAGGGTTACCCAGCAATAGCTATGATTTGGTATCTGCTTTCTTGATGTTCCACGAACTCCCGCAAAAAGCAGCCCGAGACATTTTCCAAGAAGCGAAACGCTTGCTCAAACCAGGCGGTTATTTTTGTCTCATGGATATGAATCCGCGATCGCCGATTTACAAGAAAATGCCACCCTACGTATTCACCCTACTAAAAAGTACTGAACCTTATCTCGACGAGTATTTCACCTTAGATCTCCAGCAAACCTTAACTGATACAGGGTTTGCACCACCAACGGTGATTCCCAATAGTCCCCGTCATCGCACTGTTATGGCGTACAATCCCGGAAATTAATGTTAAATTCCCCTTAAATTGTGATGATTCTGTAACATTAAATACAAACAACCGGCTAATTCAATCTCTAGGATGAGGCGAGACCGTATGCTTTAAAATCAAATTTAAGGAGTAAGTCATGCCCGAAACCGGTGCTGAAGTCCTGCGGATGATTCAGGACGAAGATATTAAAATCATCGACCTCAAATTTATTGATTTACCTGGAATTTGGCAACACCTTTCCATTTATCGCAGCGAAATTGACGAAGATTCTTTTACTGATGGTGTTCCCTTCGACGGTTCTAGTATTCGGGGTTGGAAATCCATCAACGAGTCCGATATGATGATGGTTCCCGATCCGACAAGCGCTTGGATCGACCCCTTTATGAAGGAAAAAACCCTGAGTATGGTCTGCTCGATTAAAGAGCCTCGTACCGGTCAATTTTATGATCGCGACCCTCGAACCATTGCTCAAAAAGCCATTGATTATTTAATTTCTACTGGTATTGGCGACACTGCTTTCTTTGGTCCAGAAGCAGAGTTTTTTGTCTTTGATGATGTTCGCTTCGACCAAACTTATAATGAAGGCTACTATCACGTTGACAGTGTAGAAGGACGTTGGAATTCGGGAAGAGAAGAAGCAGGAGGGAACTTAGGCTATAAACCTCGTTATAAAGAAGGGTATTTTCCTGTTCCGCCGACGGATACTTTACAAGATATGCGAACGGAAATGCTCCTAACCATGGCAGAATGCGGGGTTCCCATTGAGAAGCATCACCATGAAGTTGCTAGCGGCGGACAAAATGAATTGGGCTTCCGCTTCGGTACGCTGGTCAAAGCGGCAGACCATCTAATGACTTACAAATATGTGATTAAGAATGTGGCAAGAAAATATGGGCGCACTGTTACCTTTATGCCCAAACCCATCTTTAACGATAATGGCTCGGGAATGCACGTCCACCAGTCGATTTGGAAAGATGGACAGCCCACTTTCTGGGGAGAAAGCGGTTATGCTAACTTAAGCGACACAGCGCGTCATTATATTGGTGGTATTCTCCGACACGCCCCAGCGTTACTGGCATTTACTAATCCTTCTACCAACTCGTACAAACGTTTAGTTCCCGGTTTTGAAGCACCGGTTAACTTAGTTTACTCTCAAGGGAACCGTTCGGCATCTGTCCGTATTCCCTTAACAGGAACCAATCCGAAAGCCAAACGCTTGGAATTTCGTTGCCCTGATGCCACCTGTAATCCTTATTTAGCTTTTGCTGCCATGCTCTGTGCAGGAATTGATGGCATTAAAAACCAGATTGAGCCGGGTGATCCCTTAGATGTGGATATTTATGATCTCAGTCCAGAAGAATTGAGCAAGATTCCTTCTACTCCTGGTTCTTTAGAAGCAGCTTTAGAATGCTTAGAAAATGACCATAATTTCTTAGTGGATAGTGGTGTCTTTACTCAAGAATTCATTTATAACTGGATTGAGTACAAGTTAGATAATGAGGTTAACCCCCTCCGTTTGCGTCCCCATCCTTACGAATTTTCACTTTATTACGACGCTTAAAATTACTGAAATGATCTAGACTCGGGCAGTAGGGTTCCCTACCGTAAGGGATGAATTGAGTAACCTGCTGCCTTTACTGTATGGAGACAGTAATCGAAAATAAGGGGTATGTCTGTTAAAATTATCTCTTTGGAGAAGGTTTATTAGCGCCAATCCTGTCTTCCGGTAGGGGTTTTAAAGATTAATTCGCAGAATCTTCTAAGTAAAGAGCCGTTGGAAATCAGGAAATTGGCCCGGCTAAGCCGTTGAAATCATGGCACTAACTCCTTATAATCAAACTATTGCTTCTCGATCTCCTTGTGCCCTTAGCTGTCATCTTAATTAAATTTGCTTGTTAACATGAATCACCATGTTCCAGGTCAATCAATGACCCCCCAAGCGTCCCTTCACCACATCTTATTCATTCAAAACCTGGATCAAAGCTGGATTCAGCGCTTAGACCCCACCAGCTACGCCATCAGTCAAGATCGCGACGGCAACCTGACCCTAGCCCCACACCTCAGGGAGGCTGACCCCTCTCCCCCTCCAGAAGCCCTGCTGCTGCGCCTTCCCGTTCCAGCTCCCCAAAGATACGCCTTTCGCCTCCTCGACCATCACTACCATGGCGAACCCCACTCTCCTCCCTTCCTCGTCAATGGTCAGCTCCATTCCTGCCACGATCTGGTTCATGGCGACCTAGTTCAACTCGCTCAGGGAGTCAGTTTCCGATACTACACCCTTCCCAGTAGCTTAGACCTCGCCACCTTGCAAGATTTACTGCAACTGTCCAATGGGGAACACTGGTATGAAACCTGCTTAAACATCTTTAATTCCTTTTCCAGCGGCTCAGCTCACTTAAGCGCCCCCAGCTTACAAGCCGGCTTAAATCATCTCGCCTTATTAACCGAGTTCACCCCTGAACTCATCATCGAACTCGATGCTCAGGGCAATCTTTTATATCTCAACGCCAGCGCCTGGAAACAATTCCCAGACTTACTCGAACAGGGTCACTCCCATCCCTTATTCTCCGGTCTCCAACTCCAAGAGGGGCACCAAGCCCCACAAGAAATTACCTTAGCCCAGAAGCGATTTTTCCGCACCCCCCAATGGGACCCAGTGTATCGGCGACTGCGGCTCTTTATCCGACCCTGCCCGGAAACGCCGCTCCCCTCTCACTCAGGGGAATTAAAGACCTGCCCCGACTCCGTTCTCCCACCGCCCCTTCCGGCTAGTGACCCCTCTGCCCCTCGTGAAACCCCAGCCTACGATTATTTGACCCACTTACCCGAACGCGGGGCAGTGGAAAGCTATTTACAAGCCCAATTAGCCCAGAACCAAGAGAGCCTCATCGCCGTCTGTTTACTAGATTTCGATGGGTTTACCCGCATTAACGAAGTCTTTGGCTATCGCGAGGGGGATCAGATCTTGCAAGCGCTCAGTGTCAAATTAAAAGAAGTTTTAAGTGAGAACACCTTTTGCGGACGCTGGGCCGGGGATGAGTTTATGATTATCTTATCAGCAAGCACCTTAGAGCAGATTCATCAGGTGGCTCAAACCGTGATTGCCCGCTTTCAGTCTCAGGTGGTGGTGGAACAACATGAAACTTATGTCACAGCAAGCATGGGGATTGCCTTGGCTCCCGAACAAGGAGAGGAAACCGCGGCTCTGATTGAAAAAGCTTATACAGCTCTGAGACAGGCCAAACATCAAGGAAAACAATGCTATCAGATTTACAGCCCTGAAATCGCCATGGAAACCCCAAATCGCTGGCAAGAAGAACTGAAATTTGCCCTGGAACGAGAGCAACTTTCAGTGCATTATCAACCCATTATTAACCCGCAAACGGGAAGGATTTTGAGCCTGGAGGCTCTCCTGCGTTGGCAGCATCCCCAATACGGATTTATTGACCCGGCTCAATTTATTCCTTTAGCTGAGGAGACGGGAGTGATCTTTGCCATGGGAGAATGGATTTTACGCACGGTTTGTCTTCAACATCAGCGTTGGCAGCGGATGGGATTACCGAAATTGTCCATCGCCATTAATTTTTCGTCTCGGCAATTGCAACAGCCTGAGCTGAGGAGCAAAATCTCCCAAATCATAGAACAGACGGAGTTTGAATCGCGCTACTTAATGATTGAAGTGAAGGAAGAGACGCTGGTGGAGGATTTAACCCATGCGCCAAGGATTTTTTGGGAATTAGTGGAGTTAGGACTGCGTTTCTGTGTCGATAATTTTGGTCAGGAGAATTCCTCTTTTAGCCGTCTCCAGCAGTTACCCATTGCTAGCTTAAAGACGGACCGGTCTCTGGTAGAGAAAATCTTGAGCGAAGAGGAGGCGCTGAGAGTGTTAGAAGCGATCTTAAAGTTGAGTAAAAGTCTGAAACTGCAACTGGTGATCAAAGGGGTGGAGACGAAGGAGCAATTGGCTCTGTTAAGAGAACTGCAAGCACAGGCAGTGCAGGGAGATTTTATTTATGGGGCGATGCCCAGTTTTCAAATGACGCAGATTTTGCAAAAACACTTTCAACATACGGTCTAAATAGAAGCCGGAAGGAAGGCTCTCAGTACCTGCCAGGGCTTCTTTCTCGAATCAGATAATGCGACCGACTTGCTTCAACTCTTTAATTTTGGATTTCAATTAATGATCCACCTGTGTCCCCAACAAACAAGTTCCTCCTAAATTAGTTCCTTTAAGGTTGACTCGATCCAATTCCGCACATAAGAGGTTAGCTGAATCTAAGTTGGCGCCGCTTAAATTTGCCCCTCGTAAATCTGCCTCTTCTAAGTTTGCCCCACTTAAGTTCGCTCCTTGTAATTCTGCATCAGATAAATTAGCTCCCTTGAGGTTTGCCCCTTGAAAATTAACGCCTCGTAGATCACTACTGCGTAAATCTCCTCCTTGCAAATTCGCCTCGCTGAGATTAGCACCGCTGAGAAAGGCACCAGCTAAACTCACTCGGGATAAGGTTGCCCCCATTAAATTGGCGCCGCGGAGGTTGCTTCCTCGTAGATCAGCCCCTTCTAAGTTAGCTTGGGTTAAGTTAACACCGATCAAACTTGCCCGGATATCGGCAGCAGTAAGATTTCCACCTAGTAAGTTAGCTCCATTGAGGTAGGCTGATTGTAATTTGGCATGAGATAAATCAACACCAACCAAATTTGCACCGCTCAAGTTTACTTTTTCTAAGTTGGCTTCTGTTAATATTTCATCTTCGAGGTCTACCCCTGCCAGTTCTTGAATTTTGCCACTCCGGATTGCTTCAATATCCATGTTATTTGCCTTAAGTTCGTGTGAGATTTTCTTCTTGTTGTGTGTCTAAAAGCCACATCCCTGCAGAAATTTTGGGTTGAGCCGTTTCTAAGCTCATGCCCTGTTGCATTCCCATGACCAGTAAACCAAGCGCTTCCACCAATTTGGGATCAAACATTGTATTGGTTCCCTCTTTACACTCGTCGTAGGCTTGGTTGAGCGTTGCTTCCCGGGTGTTCGTTTGTCCTTTCATCCGTAAATCGTTGACGCGGTGTTGAAAGTAACTGACAAGGGCTAAAATTCTCGATTCTAGAGGAATATTATCATGGGCAAGTTGGCCTGGTGTGCCCGTGCCGTCCCAGTGTTCGGTTTGATGGGTAATGATGCGCGCGATCGCGCTCATTCTGGGCATCGCTCGTAAGGCTTCTACACTCGGGATTAATTCACACGAAGGCGCTTCATTTTCCTCTCTTTCTGGCTCGGGCGTTGCCCCCAAGGAAGGAACTAAACGATGTAATAAACTAGCTAACCGGAGGCGTTTTTGTTGCCAAGCAGGTAGATCTAAGACTTGTCCCATAGTTTCTGCTAAAGCAGCGACTTCCGAAGCAGCCATCGGATTCTTAATATCAGCTTGGTCAATGAGTTGTGCCATCCGTAAGAAGGCTTGCATCTCGTTGGACAGTAAATTATCGTCCAAGTCTTTAGCTTGCGGTAAATAGGAGGCTTCGCGATCCGCCGTTGCTTGTTGACGGTTCAGGAGTTCGGCTTGGGAATTTTGGAGATAATCAACCACTTGGGAGACGACAACACCCGTATCTTCTGTTTTTGCAGTGCCAAAGGCGGAGGTAATGGCGAGAAAATGCTGTTCTAACTCAGCAGAGAGGGCGCGATTATACTGTCCAATGTGCGCGATCGCGATATCTACTGCTTCTAAAACCAAATCAGGCTCAAATGTCCAAAACCCATAAAATTTTCGTTCTAAATCATGGTCAGGCTTTCCTGTTTTCCCATAATCTTCTTCTGATAATTCTTGACACAACACCATTGCCGTATAACTAGGAGAACAAATCATTAAATGCCATTCTTGAGAGACTGGATCCGTTGCTGCATCTAGACTGACTAAAGCAACATTCTCTTTCTGACTGGTGGGATGCTCAGCAAAACCAGCCCCAGGAGCTGCCATAATCGCAATTTTCTGCGCTTTTTGGGCAATATCCCCATAGCGATCGGCTTCTTGCATATACCATTTCCCCTGCTGAAAGGCAGTAATTACCAAGGGGTTACTTTTACTATTGAGAATAAAATCTTCCAGGGCATGACACAGCGCTACCAGCGTATTTTTATAATAAACCCCCAAATTCAGGGGGCGATCTGTATTTTGGTGAGCCGTATAGAGTTTTTGTAAAATAGAGCCTTCTAGCATAATTAACCTGAGTTCGGGATAAGGAAAGGAAGGGCAGAAAGTTGAGAATAGCTATTTTCTTAACCGGATCTGCCTTATATCTAGTTTAAAATCTTTATTTTGTATCTCAGTTAGCTGATCGTACTCCTCGCTTTAAGTCGTTGTATTTTTATCAAGGCAGTTGGAGTTTTACTGGTGAGCCTAGCAAGCGTGTTTTTTTTGAGTAAGATTACACTGAGAGAAATGGATTAGAAAAGATTGACCTTGGCGTTTAAATTGATAATTGAGTAGAAAGGTCGTTGATTCCCTAAGCAGTTTTGGCATCATAATCATAAATCCAAGCGGACTTTTTATTGAGTAAATTAGGATTAATGAGCGACACTAAATCTAAGGCGAAATTCCTCAAAGCTGCTTTTGCGCCCGAAGCATGGAAGACATCAGCGTTATTTTTTGATACTTGCTGCATTTGTGTAGCCCTTTTGATTCGAGCGTCTTGATACTTGAAAAAGGCTTTTTCGATATCACTTTCACCAGCGAGATACTTGGCTAAGACATAGCTATCTTCGATTGCCATCGCTGCTCCCTGGGCTTGAAAAGGAAGCATCGGGTGGGCAGCATCTCCTAATAAAGTGATTTTCCCATCTGACCAATAAGGGAGTGGCTGATGGATGAATAACCCCCATTTAAAGCAAGGTTCAGGACTCGCGAGCAGATCCTCTAAAATTGTATTCAGTTCATCAGATTGATTGACAAAATCTCGAGCAATTGCTTTTTTATCGGCAGGAATTGTCCAACCTTGGTCGTGCCAATTGGCATCTTTGACAACTAAAACTAAGTTGAGCCAAGCTTGACCCTCCTGTGCATTTCCAGTCGGATAGACGACAACATGATGATTTTTTCCCATCCAAACCGTTGCTTTACCCAGGAAAGAACGATATTTTTCTTGAAAGGGTAAAATTGCTCGAAAAGCAGCATAGCCCGCGTATTGAACTTGATGCTGCGGAAACAGCGATCGCCTAACAACTGAGCGAACACCGTCTGCTGCGATCAATGCTTTTGCTGTTATCGGTTCAGAGTTGTGCCAGTAGAGAGATACTTGATCTCCGCTTTGCTGATAAGACTCCAAGCGTCGTGAGAAATGAATGTTACTTTTGTCTTGAATCGAATTAAACAGTAATTGGTGTAAATCAGCCCGTCGGCATTGATAATAAGGTGTCTTGGAATCTAATGTCCATTTTGCTAAAACTTTATCGGAATTAAAAGATCGCAATTCAAAACCTAGACAACGATGAGAGATGCACTCTAGTTGTTTTTCAACACCTAAGTTACTTAATACTCGCACCACATTAGGACTGACTTGAATTCCATAGCCTAAAGCTTCAAAGGAATCTGCTTGGTCATATAGTTGAAAAGGAATGCCTTTTTGCTCTAAAGCCCGAGCGAGAGTTAAACCACCAATCCCTGCGCCGACTATTGCGATTTCATCTTGCATCAGTTTTTTGGATAAAGAATGCTACAGATTGATAAATTGGTTTTATTTTCATCTGTAGCCTATTTCTTGACAATTGGGATTTCGCTGCTTAAGCGTTGAGTGCTTTCGTGGTAGACGTCTCTGTTGGTTGGGAAACTGCTTGCGATTTAACAGCGCGGAACATTCCAAATCGACAAAGACCAGCCCCAAATCCTAATCGCATCAACAACATGGTCGGTACTTCTCTGAGGGATTTGATAAATCCTGAGAAACCGAACTTAATTAATCCCTTCGGTCTAATAATTCCTTGCCAAATGGAGTCAAACCAAGAGGGGAGGGTTTCTTGAGTCCAATCTGCTGTGACGACGTCTCCTTCTATTAATCCGGTTTCTGCTATTTGTTCAGAAAAGCCTTCGATACTAGAGAAGGCAGGATGTGACCACTGGTCTAAGAGTTGACGCATGACGATTCTTTCCCAGAAATTGAGTGGTTTTTGACGGTCATCTCGCTGATTCCAGTCTGCGACCACTAAAATTCCTCCCGGTTTTAAGACACGCACCATTTCTGAAGCATACTTTGCTTTGTCTGGCATATGAGGACCCGCTTCGATTGACCAGACCACATCGAAACTATTATCCGGGAAAGATAATGCTAAAGCATCATCCACTTGAAATTTAGCCGTGACCCCTTCTGGGGTTAATTCTGTTGCCCGTTGGACTTGTTTGGGGCTAATCGTCACCCCGGTAACGTCAAACCCATATTCTTTGGCTAAGATGCGAGTACTGCCACCAATACCACAGCCGACATCTAAAATAGTTGTCCCGCGGGGTAAGGAATCTAACCCTCCCCATTTCACCATTTCGTGTACAAAGTCAGCTTTGGCTTGCAAAAAATTTTTGCGTCGTGGCGGTGAACCATAGTGACCTAAATGGATATGTTCGCCCCAGTAGAATTCTAAGATCCCATCTTGCGTCCATTCATCGTAGGAATTGGCGACTGTCTCAGACGATTCATAACTACGAGCTGTGATGAGGTAGACCACAATACCAATCACCAGGAGCAATACGATAAATCCAAGAGCGTAATAAAGGTACATCAATAAAACCGTAATATTTATTTACAATGCTCTCATTATAATATCAAATTTTGAAAGTAAAGCGCTTCCTGATTCTGAACAAGATTTCTTGTAGAACTAATGTTTCCATTCGCCCACTGGGAGGATAGTGCAGATTTAAGAATTATGAGAAAAAAAAGTTGCTTGTCTTTAAATGTGGTCTTAATCACTGCAGAAGGCTAGACATCAACTATTCTTGAAAACGACAATCCCGTAACCAGAGTTGAATCGCTTTGCCAATAATCCCATTACTGGTTTCCTGAGGAGGGGTAGGAGGATGAGTTTGATCGGGTAAACCAAAGCGAGAATAGAGGGTAACCAGATACCATCCCTCCTCCGTTGCGGTTAAAAATAGCCAATGATAACTTTCGACTGAATATGCTGCTTGATTAATATAGCGGCGTTCTAAGGTGGTAAAAAAAACTTGCTCAACTCCCTCGGTTTCTGCTGGGGGAAAAGCAGAAGAATAATTTCTGGCAAGGTTTTCAGTTAGGGGATTAAAATCAGGTTGTCCGGCAAGAATAATATAAGTTGAATTGCCTTGGTGGCGAGAAGGCAGTCGGCTGCGTTGAATAACGCGATTCGCATATCCTGGGAGATCTTTTAAAAGGTTTGTCGTGAGAGAATTAATGCTTTGAGGACAAGTGGATTGGGCTTTCACCGCTACGGGTAATGAAAGAACAATCGCACTGCCTAATCCCACGAGAAAATACCGCATCAATTCATAATCTCCTGACAAATTTGTTGCCATGCCATTTCCGGATTTTCTACCCCAGTAATGGGACGACCAATTACTAAATAGTCAGCCCCCGCTTGTAAGGCTTCTTTGGGTGTCATCACTCGTTTTTGATCGCCGACTTGAGAAAAACTGGGACGGACTCCTGGACAAACTAACCAAAAATCATCCCCACACACCCGCCTCAACTCACTGGCTTCCTGGGGAGAACAAACGGCACCGTCAAGTCCGGCTTCTTGCGCCAAAATTGCCATTTGTAGAGCATATTCAGGGAGTTCAAGGGGAACTTTTAATTCAAGGGCCAGTTCCCGGGCATTAATACTCGTTAAAACGGTAATGGCAACTAATTTAGTAGTGCCATTGACACTTTTTTTGACTTGTACTGCTGCTTGTAAGGCTTGTTTTCCTGCTGTAGCATGGATGGTAAGTAAATCTATGTTGTATTGAATCGCAGAGCGACAAGCCCCAGCAATGGTATTCGGAATATCATGGAATTTAAGGTCAAGAAAAATCCGTTTCTCTTGTTCTTTGAGATAATCTAAAATTGAAGTTCCTGTACTAACAAATAATTCCAATCCCACTTTCCAAAATGTCACATCAGGGAGTTTTTCCACGAGCGCGATCGCGCTGTCTAAATCGGGAACATCTAAAGGAACAATAATGCGCTCTTGAGGTAACATAACAATCAACCATTTTTAATTAAAATGAAAAAACAAAAAACAAGTCTTTCAATTTGGCAAAAAAAGCCTTGGTGGTGCCAACCTTGGTCAATTATCTTAACAGGAATTGTTCTTCCCACTGCGGTTTGGTCGATAACTCGTCTTTGGTGGTTAACGCTACCCGTTAGTGTGGCTATTTTAGTTTGGTGGTGGCTCTTTCTTTATCTTGTCCCGAAAAGTTATGCTGAGCAAGGACTTAACAGTGACCTAATGGCAGATCACGAATGATGACCCTAGAAACAATTACAATTCCTTCTGAGAACGACTCTCCTGACTATTTATTAGTTGCTTTACATGGCTGGGGGTCAAATGCTCAAGACTTAGCGAGTTTAGCGCCGGTTTTGGATTGGAAACATACCCAAATGATGTTCCCGAATGCCCCGTTTCCTCATCCGCAAGTGCCAGGGGGGAAAATGTGGTACGACTTGCAACAGTTTGATGAAGACGGTTTAAACCAGAGTCGTCAAACCCTTACCACTTGGCTAACTGCTTTAGAACAAAACACCGGTGTTCCTTCCCGACGCACCTTTCTGATTGGCTTTTCTCAGGGGGGCGCAATGACTTTAGATGTGGGATTTTCTCTTCCCTTTGCCGGGTTATGTGCCTTATCAGGCTATCTTCATTCGGAACCGAAAGTGAGTGCAAACCGTCCACCCACACTAATCGTTCATGGCAGGCAAGACCCAGTTGTTCCAGTGAGTGCAGCGCAAAAAGCTAAAGATACACTAGAACAACAAGGGGTTAACGTCACCTACCGCGAGTTTCCAATGCAGCATGAAATTACCCCTGAAGTTGTAGAAACTTTAAAGGAATTTATGGCGAGGTTTAGTGGATAAATAGTATTAATTTGAATGGATTAGCCTATTGCGGTTCATCCACGGCATCGAGATAACGAGTCATCTCTTCGCTCTGTTCACCATAAACACTGGCAATTTGTTCACAACAGCAGTCGATGGCAAATTCATCAAATTCGTCATCACTCACCCCAAACATTCGCTGAAAGTTGTCGACACTTACCCGACAAAAGATCGGACGTTCTTCGTAAATGCCGCAAGTGCGGGTTTCCTTTTGGTAATGAATACACCAGCCATCGGCACCGACTAAGCTGTAATACTGTTCTAATTCCTCTGGATTGAGATAGCTGTCTAATTCCGGTCGCTCTTCCGGGTTAAGATAACAACAAGCACCGCAGTGCTTGATACAAGACCAATGGGCCACAATTATTCTCCCGATTTTTGATAGGTTTCGTTAATCACCAGCAGCGGATCGCCAATAGTTGTAATTTTCCAAGGGGGAGTGTCAAGATAGCGAGCTGCCACTAAAAAAGGAACCTTCAAGGATAAACGGGCAATCATTGCTTGAGGAGGAACAAACCCGGTGACATAAGGTTCATCAACACTGCCCACATAAGCATAAACGCCGTAGTGTAGCCAACGTCCCGCGATCGTCTCAATATCATCAGGAGTTGCTGCGGAAAAACTGTGTATGAGGTGTATTGCCATTGGAGTCTTAAGCTGGGGAATATCTTTGGCTAGGGCATCGCCATTGCCAACGGCAAAGTTGCTTTTTCCCCCTCGCGAGTTCATAAACATTAAATCATAATTCCAGGCTTGAGCGGTAAGTTTTTGCCAAGTAGTTTGATTGGCATGAGGGTGTTCAATTTGAGTTGTTGACAGAGCGATCGTTTCTAATTGTTGCCTTGATTCTCCAAAGTGATAAGGTTTCCAGCTTTCGGTTTGGGGATAACTATCATAAAGTAAAGCCCGATCTGCATCTAAAAAAATAGCACACATCGCTTGATAGACTGCTCGCTCTGGAGTGCCATAAATCCATCCCGTAATGGCATACCGTTTCCCTCCCTCATTTCTGCCCAAACCATCTGTTACAGCTAATAACTCCTGATTTTCTGGGCTGCGATATTTGACCGGCAGGGTACGGACTAAGGTGATGGTATCGATCGTATCTCCTAATTGTTGATAGTCGTATCCGGTGCTGGCGACTAAGCGATTGACTTCTTCCTTTAAATGATTCCAACCCCGTGGAGGAAGCGTTTGGTTAACATTTCCGTAGTATCCTTCTAAAAAAACTAAGGGTTGCCCACGATCAGCCGCCAGTGCAACAGCAGCAACCGCTGCCGAATCATGGAGGGACGTCATGACAACTCCTGGCGGTGTCCATCCTAATTGTTGCCAAGTTTCCTTGAGGGTGTTTGCTTGAGTTTCCCAGCTGGCAGCAACAGCATTTTGCATTAAGCGTTCTCGATTTTGAAAACCAGATGCTTTCACTGCAGATAATCGGATGACTGCTTGGGGTTGAAAACGTTTCAAAAATAGGGGGGTATATTGATCATCTTCAATCAAAATGGGATAGCGTCGTTGTAAATTCCACTTTTGAATTGCAGCCAAGAAAGTTGCGGTATCAGGAACTAGAACGACGCGACTAACTGTTGGAATCCCTTGGCGCAGGGTTGTTATTTTATCGCCTAGGTGTTGCTGCCATTTTTCAACTTTAATCACTTTTGGCGTTGGCGGTATCAAAACCGGTCGCTCTTGCTTTGGAAACGGATTTTGATTGAGAGAAAAGCCAACAAAAAGGATGAGGAATAGGACAGGTAAACGGTACTTTATCCACATAAATTAGGTGACTTATAGAGCATTTAAAGTAGGGTGTGTTTAGCACAAGCCAAATTCTTACCTGATCTGAACGTTTGAGCATTTAATTCTCGGTCAGAAATTGCCCATTTTCCCCTAAAACAGGATAAGGTTTTTCCGCTTCATCATACTTGGCGGCTAAATCTGGATAAGCCCACTGGAATAGAACCCGCTGATAGGTTTCTGGATCAAGAGACGGTTGAGCATAACATCCAGCAGCAAGTCGTTGTCGTTGTGCTTCAAACAGAATGACAGCTGCTGCGACGGACACATTTAACGACTGTACCATCCCTAACATGGGAATATAAATCGCCTGATCGGCAAGTGCTATGGCTTCGGAACTCACACCCCATTTCTCCGCACCCAACAAAATGCAAGACGGTTGGGTATAGTCCGGGTGGCGGTAATCTACGGCATCTTTTGTCAGGTGAGCAGCATAAATCGTATAATTTTGGCTTTTGAGATGGCGAACTGCCGTTTCTAAATCGGGATGAGTCTGAATATTGACCCATTTTTCGCTCCCTTTTGCCGTTTCGCTGAATGCCGGAACATCCCCTGCGGTATAAATCCCATGGGCAGAAAAGACCCCAACCGCGTCACAAGTGCGAACAATAGCGGAGAAGTTATGCGGTTTATGCACATCTTCTAACAGCACAGTTAAATCCGTCTGTCGTCGGTTCAAAACATCGCGGAGTCGGTGATAACGTCGAGGAAGCACTGGTTTCATTTCACCTATGGCGGGGGTTAACTATGACTGATCGAATCTCTACAGATACTATTGAACACTTTGTGGTAAGTGCAACGCAAATGGCTGCAATTGAGGAACGGATCTTTGCAGCGGGAATGCCGGTAGCAGCACTGATGGAAAAAGCAGCCGGACTAGTGACGCAGCGGATTGTCGCATTGTATCCACGGTCCAAGGCGACGAAAGTCGGTGTAATTGTCGGTCCCGGACATAATGGCGGCGATGGGACAGTAGTAGCGCGGGAACTCCATCTTAAAGGATATCAGGTCTGTTTATACCGCCCGTTGCAGAAAGCAAAAGAACTAACCCAAGCCCATCTTGATTATGCTCAAAGTTTAGGAATTCCAATTGTTGAGACTGTCCAGGATTTAGCCAACTGCGATCTAATTATTGACGGGTTATTTGGCTTTGGGATGACAAGAGCGCTAGAAGGGGATTTAGCCACCGCTGTGGATACAATTAATCAATGGTCAATTCCGGTGGTGAGTATTGATCTCCCCTCTGGTCTTCATACAGATACTGGCGAAATTTTAGGAACAGCAATTGCAGCAAGTTATACGTTTTGTCTCGGCTTATGGAAACGAGCGTTTTTTCAAGACTCAGCCCTTCCTTACTTAGGAAAAACAGAACGGCTGGATGTTGGAGTGCCTTTAGCCAAGGTACAAGCAGTTCTCTCCGATGCTGCTTCTGTGGTCAAACAGATGACCACTGATTTAGCTCGTTCTTTCCTGCCGCTGCCGCGTCTCCTGGTTACCCATAAATATAAACAAGGCCATCTGCTTATTATTGCTGGATCGCGCCAATATGCAGGAGGCGTAATTCTCACTGGTTTAGGCGCACGGGCAAGTGGCGTGGGTATGGTTAGCATTGCTGCGCCCACCTCTTTGAAACCCATGTTAGTCACCCATCTCCCTGAAGCCCTGATTATTGATTGTCCAGAAACCGAGAAGGGCGGGATCACCCAACTTCCACCAATTGCGCAACAATGGGATCGGTATGATACGGTTGCCGTTGGTCCTGGTTTAACTTTAGATGCTAAATCCCTCCTACCCTTAATTTTAGAAGCAACAACTCCTTTAATCATTGATGCTGATGGACTCAACGCTCTTGCCGAATTAACCCCCAGTACTGCCCTAAAATCCCGCCCTGAGCCGACCATTCTCACCCCTCACCCTGGCGAATTTCGACGACTCTTTCCAGATTTTACGGCCAACACTTCTGATCCAATGGCGATGGTTCCCACCGCCGCTCAAGAAACTAATACCACCATTCTTCTGAAAGGTGCAAGAAGTGTCATTGCTAGCCCAACTGAAACTTGGGTGATTCCGGAAAGTACCCCCGCCCTTGCCAGAGGGGGCAGTGGGGATGTCCTCACCGGTTTATTAGGCGGATTAATGGCACAACCGCCTCATGAAAAAGACATTTCCCCAGCGCAATTAACGGCTACTGCTGCAGTGTGGCACGCTCAAGCCGGACTCAAAGCCAGTCAAGACCACAGTGACTTAGGTGTAGATGCATTTACGCTGACCCAGTATCTCACCCAATTTCCAATAACCAGTGACCAATGGCTAAGGACTAAGGACAAATAATAAGTAAGTTAAGATAGGCTTACAGAATGTAAGTGAAAAAGCCCTTCTGGATTAAAAAGAAAAGATGAACTCACCAATCCGAGCTGTGCAAGCCCCTTATTATGGAGGCGGGAATACCCGCACTCCTCCACCCGATTTACCTTCTCTTTTATTAAAAGAGCGTATTGTTTATCTCGGTTTACCTCTTGTTTCCCCTGATGAGTATAAAGAGCAACTGGGCGTTGATGTAACAGAATTAATTATTGCCCAGTTGCTATATCTGCAATTTGATGATCGGGAAAAGCCGATCTATATGTATATCAACTCCACTGGCACTTCTTGGTATGGCGGAGAATCCATTGGCTTTGAAACCGAAGCCTTTGCCATTTGCGATACCATCAACTATATTGCACCGCCGGTTCACACCATCTGCATTGGTCAAGCCATGGGAACTGCAGCGATGATTCTCTCTTCAGGCACAAAAGGTTATCGTGCTAGCCTTCCTCACGCGACGATTATTCTGAATCAACCCCGTCAGGGTGCCCAAGGACAAGCCACAGATATTCAAATTCGGGCGAAGGAAGTTTTGGCTAATAAACAAGCCATGTTGCAAATTTTGTCCAAAAATACCGGTCAACCGATCGAGAAAATTTCTAAAGACTCTGACCGGATGTTCTATCTGAGTCCCCAAGAAGCCAAAGAGTATGGACTCATTGATCGGGTACTCGAAAGTACAAAAGAACTTCCTTCCACAGCCGGAGTGCTCAGTTAAGCTGATTTAGAACACTTTTCAGGAATGATCAATTCCTAGACTCAATAACCCATAACCCGTAACGAATCACGAACAAAGGATAAAGTTTATGCCCATTGGTGTCCCTAGAGTTCCCTATCAGATGCCCGGTCAACCCTACAGTGATTGGGTCAATATTTACGATCGTTTGTATCGGGAGCGCATTATTTTCCTCGGTCGCGGAATCAACGATAGTTTAGCGAATCAAGTGATCGCAGTAATGCTTTACCTGGATTCCGAAGACCCCAGTAAACCGATCTATCTCTACATTAATTCCCCTGGTGGTTCAGTCAGTGCAGGCATGGCAATTTATGATACCATGCAGCATATTAAATCGGAAGTAGTAACCATTTGTGTTGGCATCGCTGCTTCGATGGGGGCATTCCTCTTATCCTCAGGAACGAAAGGTAAACGTCTCGCCCTTCCTCACTCCCGAATCATGATTCACCAACCGATGGGAGGAACCCAGGGTAGACGACAAGCCACCGATATTGAGATTGAAGCCAGAGAAATTCTTCGGATCCGGGAGCAACTTGACCGAATTATGGCTGAGAATACCGGTCAGACGGTAGAGAGAATTAAAAAAGATACGGACCGCGATTACTTTATGTCTGCGGAAGAAGCCAAGGAGTACGGCATTATCGATCGCGTGATTGAAGACAAAAGCGTCTAGCGATTTCTTTTGTTGCTTACCCAGTAGAGGGTAGCCGAGCGGTTACCTTCTACATTCGCGCTAACGCGTTTAATTTAGCAATTTTGTCCTGGCTTAAACCGTCCAGTTCTTCTAGACTCAGCCATCCTTCTTTCACCAACTGGGAAAAAATAAAGATTAACATCGACTCGCGATCGTCAGATTTGCCGTCAATTTCATGCCTCTTGGAACTGAGAAAATCATGTAAACGCCACATATCGTCCAGAGTTGCGATTGAAGCACTAGCACTACGAACTGTTTCGATCAACGTTTCTATTTCGCGCGATCGCGCTTTTTTCAAAGCAACCTGAGCAAGTTCTTTTTCTGCACTAGACCACTGATTTTCAGTCGTTGACATAATTCCATCTAAATGTGTGAACAGACTTATAGCTTATCAAAGGCTGTCTGAGAGTGTCTATGGCTTCAATTAGCATAACTAATGGAGTGAACTACTCACATCCGCTTACGCTGAGATGTGAGCTTCCTACCCAACAAACTGCGAAACAGTAGAAGTCTTTCGACCTCTGCTATCTCGACTAACATCTGGGCGATAGGCGATCTCCCCCGTTCCAGAGGATAAAATACGCAGTCCTTCATCTTGTGTCGTAAGTTCGCTATCATCCCCAATTCGCTGACGCTGAAATTGGGGACT
>CAZAYV010000029.1:0-30390 GCA_964489465.1 uncultured Dactylococcopsis sp.
TCCCGTTGCTGGCATTACGCGCGATCGCGCTTATCACTCTTTAATTCGCTTTCGACAACTCCTGCGCACGTCTCCCAGCCCAGAAGTCTTTGCCCATGCCGTTAAACAAGAATTTGCTTTGTATCAAGCAGTAGGGCAGGATCAACAGGGAACGGTTCACTTTACCGGCTATTTTGAACCGGTTTATGCTGCGAGTCGCGTTCCCACTGCTGAATATCGTTATCCGATTTATCAACGACCGACGAACTTTGAACAGTGGTCTTCTCCCCATCCCACCCGCAGCGAACTCGAAGGGGTAGCTGGAGAAGGGAAAAATAGCCCGCTAGCCGGTTTAGAAATTGCTTGGTTGCGCGATCGGCTAGAAACCTTTTTAATCCACGTTCAAGGCTCAGCACGGCTGCAGTTACGAGATGGCAGCATTTTAGCAATTGGCTATGCGGGAAAAACTGAGCATCCTTACACCAGCATTGGCGGTGAATTAGTTAAAGCTGGGATTTTTGAGCGGGATGAACTCTCTCTTCCCCGTTTAATGCAATATTTTGAGCAACACCCCGAACAACTCAGCACTTACCTCCCGCGCAATAAAAGTTTTGTCTTCTTTCGAGAAACCCAAGGTGCACCCGCTACAGGGAGTTTAGGCGTTCCTGTCACAGCACAACGCAGCATTGCCACTGATAAATCTTTGATGCCACCAGGGGCATTAGCGCTACTGCATACCCAATTTCCTGAGATTACTGCTAACAATGAAATTAAAACCCCACTGGTTAGTCATTACGTTTTAGATCAAGATACCGGTAGTGCTATTCAAGGGGCAGGACGAGTGGATATTTTTATGGGCACGGGCGAAAATGCCGGACGGAAAGCAGGCATCGTGGATTGGACAGGGCAACTGTACTATCTATTCTTGAAAGAGTAAATTTTTTCAGGAGGTTCTGTTGACAGAAGATGATAAAGGAAATGTTTTTGCTTGCAGCGAACAATTCTCAGAGACTATTCCTATAGCTGGATCCTAGCCCGCTCTTGACTCAGGGGGCACTTGGACAATTGGGGCTATCTCCTCGCCCAATCGAGTAAAGTCTTTTGGATTCAAGGTGATTAAACAATCCACCTTTGCCTTTAAAGCAGCTTGAGCAATCAGGGCATCAAAGATGCCACCCCCTGTCAGTTGAAACTTTACCATTCCTGCTATGGCACTTTCATATTCCGCAGATAATAAGGATACAGGGCTCAGGTACTCCATCAAATCTGTAATCAGGGCTTGTGCTTCCTCTGGTAAAACTTTCACGGGTTGAGGCAACCGTGTCATTACCGCATAAAGTTCTGCCAAAGTGTGAGTTGAAAGATATCCTTGTACTTCTCCCCGTCTTGCTAATTCCAATTCGGGAAAAGCACGGCTATGGTTTGGATGTTCCACTAATAAGGCAGCAACTAACACAGATGTATCGTACAGAACCCTCACTGATTCAGATCTCCCATCTGCTTCTGAATCCGTTCTTCTCTGATTTCGTCAACTAACCCCTTGAAATTGAATCCAGTTGAATTTCCCGTTTCAATTACTAAGACACCTTGCTTACGACGCAACCGTTGTGAGCCCTTCGAGTCTTCTGAGTTGTCTTGAGTGTTTGTCGTTTCTGATAATGATTGCTGTAACTGTTGAAGCGTTTCCCAAAGTGCAGAAACTACTTCATCTGGTGATTGCTGAATTGCCTGAATTAACTCTTCTTTTCTTGTCATCGCGATCGAGAGTTCATACCTAACCAACGGTCAGAGCCGGCGCCTTCTGTGCCGCTTTCCGCGGTTGAGGAAGGCGTAATCTCTAACTGCTTTGATCCTATCATCGTCACCAGCTCTTCTCTCTGCAGCCCGTTGTGATGATCAAGCTGATTGATTCATCTTTTTAGTTTTTTTGATCACATTATTTGAACGTTCAATATTACCCAGATCGGTAAATTTTACTGGTCAGTTTCTGTGGAGAGCGGATAACTTTTCGGTTCCCCTACTAAGCTATCCAACTCGGCTTGATTTTCGGATCGAGTTGCCCAGATCGCAGGAACAGGTCTGGACTCTTCTCAAACACTCCTGGCAAATTCCCATCCACCAGCTCTGGTACAGAAGAGTGCTGCCAGCTACACACACCACCCGAAAGCCGATATTGTTGTTGATGTTGTCGCGCTCCCTGATGTTGTTGTTGCGGTACGCCGAACGGCAGTTGTTAGGATTGTTGTTCCAGGAACCGCCGCGCAGTTTAGCTTGCCTGCCCCTTCTTCAACTCCTCGAAAAAACGAGGGAACTGAATATCTTTTTTCTAAGCTGCCAAGTATCGCCATGATCGAGGTGGGCTAACCAGCTAGTCAGCGATTGATCAACTTTTGACCAGTCAATCTTACCTTGAGTGTAGTCTTTTTGCAATCTATTCAATCTTCGTCTAGCGCGTCTCAGATTTTCAGTTCTTACTCGAATGCGGTCAGGAAAAATCCGAAAACCTAAGAAATTGGCTCCGTGTTTTGTTTCAAATAATTGACTCTTAATTGGATGAATCTTGAGCCTCAATTTGGCTAAATATTCTGCTACTGCTCTTCGAGCTTCCACTAAAAACTGCCAGTCATCATCAAACAGGGCAAAATCATCGACGTAGCGTACATATTTTTTAGCTTTGAGTTGTTCTTTGACAAAATGATCAAAACCATTCAAATAAACATTGGCAAAAAACTGACTGGTTAAATTGCCAATCGGTAAGCCTCGCCGTTGCTGTAAAGGCGTTAGCAAATCGTCTCCAGGAAAATACTCGACAACAGCTAATTGTTCGTTACTGTTGTCGATGATAGTATCAATTAACCAAAGAGTATCTCGACATTTCAGCTTGCGACGCAGCAATTGTTTAAGAATGGCATGGTCAATGCTAGGAAAATATTTCTTTAGATCGCACTGAAGAACATAACGACTCGAACGAGCAAATTGAGTAAAGCGTTCTAAAGCACGATGAGTCCCAAATCCTACCCGATTGGCGTAGGAATCTCGAATAAATGTCTGCTCAAAAATAGGGAGAATGATGTTACATAAAGCATGATGTACCACTCTATCTCGGTACGGAGCGGCGGAAATCATCCGAGTTTTAGGTTCTTTAATGTGGAAAGTTCGATAATCCCCTGGCTGATAAGTTTTCTGTGTGAGTTCTTGTTGTAACTTAACAAGTTCTCCCTCTAGGTGATAATTGAAAGCCAAGACATTCTCTCGAAATCGCTTTCCTTTTTGGGCCTTCCGTGCAGCTAAAAATAGATTTTCAAATTCAATAATTTGAGGATAAAGATTACCGTAGCGTTTCATGCTATTCTCGGTTATTCTACTTTTGAAATTCAGCGTACTACTCTCGTTCCCGCTGTTGTCTAATCCAGCCGCCTAACTCGATGCCAATGCTATCGATTAATTGGCTAGCATATTCATAACGTTTAAGAGAAATTAATTGAAAATCGAGCAACAATCGCGTTTGATAGCGCAGGATATCCAGTTGAGTATTCAATAATTCTAACTGTCTAAGCTTCTGCTTGGCATATCTAGCTTGAATTAATCCTTCTAGTAGCTCGTATAACTGATTGAGCATCCTGTCTCCTAAAGCAAATTTATGAGCTTTGGGTAAACGATTTAGAATGGGAACGAACCATTGAATCAAGTCATAAGTCTTCTGGATAATCGATAATTCTTTCATGCCTGCAATTTCTCCTCAAAAATTGACCCGCCTAACGGCGGGAAGAGAGAAGAGGGTCAAAGAGCAAAAGGGTCAAGGGCTAAGAGTCCTGCCAGCTACACACACCACCCGAAAGCCGAGAGTGCCGACGATGAAGTCGCGCCCCCTGATGAAGTCGTGGCGGTACGCCGAACGGCAGTAGCTAGGATCGTAGTCCCAGGAACCGCCGCGCAGAGGAGAACGATTATCATTACCGCCTTCAGTCCAAGCTCTGCCATCAGTGGGCGCACTTTCGTAGTCGTCATGCCAAGTATCGGCACACCACTCCCAAACATTGCCGTGCATATCGTACAAGCCAAAAGCATTGGGGGGAAAACTGCCTACAGAAGTAGTTTGTTCTCGATACTGTCCGCTCGCTTCACTCGCATAGGTCGAGCTTGCATCGTAATTGGCTAGCTGATCGGTAATCGTCTCGCCAAAATAGAAGGGGGTTGTTGTTCCTGCACGACAGGCATATTCCCATTGCGCTTCTGACGGCAAGGCAAATTCTATTCCTAGCTTTGCCGATAACTGCTGACAAAACTCGACTGCATCTGTGTAATTAACTTTCTCTACGGGACGGTTTTCACCTCGAAAATGAGACGGATTATTATCTGTAATGGCTTGATATTGAGCTTGCGTGATGGGATATTTTGCCATCCAGAACGGCTCTAAAGTCACTTCATGCTGAGGTCTTTCCCTATCGCTACTATTGCTTTCTCCTTCAGGGGCACCCATAACAAAAGTGCCCCCAGGAATCTGCACCATTTCTAAGTTGACCCCGTTCCCCAAGTCAAAGATTTGTTGTCGATTGGTTTGGGTTTCCTGCCCGATAATATGTCCTGCCGAATTGACCGTTACCACCTCAAAGCTAAATTCTTCACCTGGCAGGATGTCCTCTACATTGACTTTGGGAGTCTCAGGAACAATGTCTAACTCGTCATTTAAGAGTTGCCAATCCCTTAACAACTCCTCTATTCGGGTCGCTCCTCCAACTCCTCCCATATTTTCGATAAACTCTTGCAAGCTTTGGAAATAGGGTTCGTCATCTTTGCTGACGACATCCTTAAAGGCTTTGCGGCTGTACTCTTCAATTCCGCGTGCTCTTAGCCAAGCTGCTACCGATTGCTCTGCTTGTTGCATCGCATAAGACTTATCTTCTAGCTTGCTCAAAGCTGCGGCAAACTGCATCATCAACTCGGGAACCCAACCCGCCATGACTTGTTCTAACTTGGCATAGACTGAGTTGTAAGAACTCACCAACCAATCTAGCGTCTCTTTCTGCAAGTCCTGGTTATCGGGAATATCTTCGAGGAGTTCCGGCAAAAGTTCGGGAAGCAAAGGGGTTAGGTTTCTTGCTTGCGTCAAATAATGAATATCTGCAATTATGCCAACCGCTATGCGGTGAGCTACGATTAAATATCGATGCAGCTTCTGGAAATCTTTCTCTCCCACTTTGTACTGCTTGTGAATCTCTAACTCGCTGAGGTCGATACCACTCTCTGAAAGTTGTTGCTCTTGTTTGAGCATGTACAGGTTGAATTCGTTACTTCCTCCGATGGCTTTAATTCGCTCTTCACTTTCTCCGTTATCCTGCAATTGCTTTCTCGTCTTTTCCCAGGTTCTGGCTCTGTCTCAAACCGATTCATAGAGAAATTCGCGGTAAGGAAAACCAGATAGAATCGAATCCTGTTGGGGCTCGCTACCATCCCCGCGCCAGTAGGCGACTCGGAAGTTTAAGTAGCTGTCGTCGGCTTCTGACTCCAAAACGACAGTTGGTACTGCTTTTAGCTGACTGTGAAGCGATTGTATTCCGGCACCGCCACGAAACTTCTTACTCACCCACGCCCCATCTAAGAGTTGAGTGCGGCGATGTTCGCCATTAAAAGAGTAGTTCCGCTGAAGAAATTCTCGCAACTCTTCAGCTAAACGATTCTCAATCTTAAATCCCAAAGACTTCTGACCAAAATTATCACTATTCAATTCTGGTGGCGATAGCAAAATTCTCAGCGGCATCTGACCATCGAAATAGGGAGATTCCAATAGATCGTCAGGAACTAGATTGATAGGAGAATTAGCTAATCTTCTTTGCTCGCGAATCGTATTTAAGGCAGTTTCTCGGTTATATTTGGCGATTTCAAAATCGAGTTGGTGCCTTAAGTTAACAATTCTGAGCTGGAGTTCTTTTTCCTCTTGCAATCTCCATCTTTGGAAGTCGAGGTTTTTTTCCTGAAGGGCTACTTGTATCGTTGCCCGATATTCTTCTAGCTCTTTCTGATGCTCTTGGCTTCTTTTTTGGATTTCTAAACTGCGCTCGTGGTTAACCGCTGCTAGTTTTTCCATTGCCGCTTGCCGATCTTTCTCTAAGCTTTCTCTAAGGGCTAAATTGTCTTGGTGCTGCACCCAAGATAGCTGCATTTGTGCTGTTTGAAGGGCTTCTCTTCTTTCTTGAATCTGGATATTGGCCTCTGATATCATCTTTCCCGACAGACCGCCAGGAACCTGCGCTACGGCTACCTTGGTAGCGAAGCTTTTCAGACCATTGAAGGCTTTTTGGAACCAATTCTCTTTTCCCGGTAAGTTTTTCATGAGTTCTGTTTTTCACAATATTCGGGGTCTGCGTCAATCAGCAGGTGGAGCGCTCTAGCTGCAATCACTAAAAGATTACTCGTTCTCTAATCTTATCCTCTTAGTTTATCGGCCTCAGCTTGCAGGTCTTCTGCTTTTGCTTTGTGGTCTGCTGCTCGTTCGTGGTAGAGATGAGCATTAGGATGATTCTCATTTTCGAGAGTCTGCGCCCAACTGCTATCGTCTTGGTAGTGTGTTTCTTCCTGCCGAGCCTGCCGATCAAGTTCGTTAGCCTTTTGTAAATCTTCACTGGTCGGTTCGTGACCAGAGCGCTGCTCGTTAATGCTTGTACTACTGTTAGAGAGAGGGAAAGAGGAGTTACTTTGCGCTTCAAATTGCTGTTCCCAAAGACTGCTGTCGTAATCTCGACTGTTGGAAGCAATATCGACAGAGCTTTGCTCCCCAGAATAGGTAGACTGTTCGTAAACAGAAGACAGGCTTACGTGGTCGCTACCACCGTAAGCTATGTTTGACTCCGATAAACCCGAGTTATATAAATTACCATTGGTTTCAGATTCACCGTAAGCATAGTTAAAATCTTCTTGCGTCGTATTCCAATCCGAGTGACAATCATCTGTTTGGTCGAGTTGCTCCCAAGGCTGTTCTGACTCCGTTAAATTGCTCAACGGGTCTTGAATATAATCTTCCGTTAAGTCTGGAGCTAAGTGTTCCTGCTCGTTAGCGTAATTGTCGTTGTGAAAGTCTATCATGGGCTTTTTAAGGAATTAAATATTGAAACTCTGTAGGGGAGTGTATTGGGGCAGCAGGACTAACCTACCTCTTGCTCAGAGTCAATATTAATGGAAGGTCAATTCCTTCTCCGAACTTGGATCTCAACCTACCTATCGCTCTGTTACAGCAGCAGGAGCATACGAAACTACAAGCAGGTAAGCGATACCTATGCAAATGCTTTCTTAAAATCAATCAACTATCGGGTTTCTCATTTCAAGACAATTGAGTCTATTTCAAGATTCACCTTGTCTCCCCATCTCCCCCTCATCACTAACCCCCCTCCCCAGCATTTCTACTTATTGGAAAATCCGTTAAGATAGCAAAGCGCTTACAACTCGCCTACAATCGAACTAGCGAGCAAGGAGTTTTGATTTTGACCCAAATCGTTTATTCACCATCAACCCAAAAAACGAAGATTGAACTGCCACCGTTACCGAAGCAGCGCCCCTTGCTGTTAATTGGTCATGGCACGAAAGACGAACAAGGGCGACAAACTTTTATTGATTTCGCTGACGCTTATCAGCAACTTGATCACTCTCGTCCCGTAATTCCTTGTTTCTTGGAATTAACCACGCCAACCATTGCCGAAGGTGTGGAAAAGGCTGTCCAACAAGGCTACACTGACTTTTCCGCATTACCGATTTTGTTATTCGCAGCAAGACATAACAAATTTGATGTTACCAATGAATTAGACCGTGCCCGAGAAAATCATCCTGGCATTACCTTTAATTATGGGCGACACTTTGGCATTACCCCTAGTATTTTAGACCTGTGGCGCGATCGGCTTGCGGAACTCGATTTACCGGAAAACAATCCTCACAATATCCCTCGATCTGAAACCGTTTTACTGTTTGTCGGACGGGGTTCGAGTGACCCTGATGCCAATGGCGATGTTTGTAAACTCGCCCGTATGGTGTGGGAAGGAAGTGGTTATAAAACAGTCGAAACCTGTTTCATTGGCATTACCCATCCCCGCCTCGAAGAAGGATTCAATCGCGCTCGTTTTTATCAACCGAAACGGATTATTGTCTTGCCTTATTTCTTGTTTACGGGGGTTTTAGTGAAGAAAATCTTTAATATCACTGCCCAGCAGCAAGAACAATATCCTGATATTTCCATGACTTGTTTACCGGAAATGGGAATTCATCCCAACCTCTTACAAGTGTTGAGAGAACGAGAAATTGAAACCCAAACCGGTGAAGTTAAAATGAACTGTGAAATGTGTAAGTTCCGCCTGGCAGCAGGGAATGGACACAGTCATGATCATGGACATCATCATCATCATCACCATCATCATGACCATAACCACGAAGCGGTTGATCCCTACGCAGATTTCGAACAATATCATCATAAAATTTGGCAAGCCCCTTAGACAGTAGTAATCAGTGACCAGTGATGAGTAACCCGTATTTACTAGTCACTGGTTACTGTTTGCTACAAATTTAGTTAAGGTTATTAGTGACTGATGACGAATGACTAATGACGAAGGACAAATGACCAATGACAACTGACAAAACCTTTTCTGTGGGCGATAAAGTAAAACTCATTGAATCTCCCCCTTATATTAAAACGGCGGAACCGATGCCGATGTTACGCCCGCCGAATGTGGTAAAAGTGGGAGAAGAAGGGACGATTTTAGACCGTCGTCCGGGCGATTATTGGGCAGTGCGGTTTAATAAGGGAGCATTTTTATTAGAAAGTCGTTACTTACAATCTGTCAATGCAGATGAAGGATCATCTCATGTGGAGTCTCATGTTGATACCGATTGATTATTTTCTCGTCGCCACCACGCCCGGACTAATTTAATCTGTTCGTAACTATATTCTTGTCCTAATGCTTCTCGAATGGTTTTTAAGGAATGCTCCCCCACTTGGCTAATCGCTTGCCAAATGATTTTTTGCTCAGCGTCAGGAACAAACTGTTCTAATTTGACGGGTTGATTCATTTCAATTAATTCGCACAAATGATCATTAATCGTTCTGGTTCTCATCCCTCTGGTTTGAGCAATATCTTCAATACTATACCCTTGTTGAGCAAGACGGAGGGTTTTCATTTTGGTTTGGGAAGGAACGGGAATGGGTAATCGTTTTTCGTGTAAAAAGGCTTGAATTTCTGAAATAAACGCCTCTCCATATTGATTTAATTTATGCTCGGTTACGCCAGAACAATTAGCCAATTGATCGAGATGTTTGGGCTTGACTTGTGCCATTTCCCGAAGGGTTTGATCGGAAAAGATCATATAGGGGGCTGTATTTTGTGCATCTGCCAGCCATTTCCGTTTTTTACGCAGTCGAATCAATAATTGTTGCGTTTCAATATCAAGATTATTCTGACTCGTTCTTTTTTGTGAGGAGGAGGGAAGAACAGCAACATAAACCGTGCGTTTTTGCCGTAAAATTTCCCAACTGCGCTGATTGAGTTTCAAGACGCGATAGCCATCTGTGGTTTCCGTGAGGAACCCTTGATGCAGTAACGATCGCGCTAAGTTTCGCCATTCTTCTACGGTTTTGTCTTTGCCAATGCCATAAGTCGAGAGTAAATGGTGTCCGTTTTGCTCAATTTTTTTGTTCTTAGATTCCCGCAAAATGTCAATAATATGACTCATGCCAAATCGTTCTCGGCAACGGGCAACACAGGATAAAAATTTTTGGGCTTCAATGGTCCAATCTTCAATGGGCTTCGGATTTAAACAGTTGTCACAGTTGCCACAATTCCCCGCAAAATGTTCCCCAAAATAACTCAGTTGAATAGTGCGCCGACAGTCGGTTCCTTCCCCATAATCAACCACTTTTCGCAGTTGTTGTCGCGCTAACCGTTGCGATTGTTCATCTTCTTTTTGCGAGATTAAATATTCAATGGTATGGATATCTTTTGCCCCAAATAACAGCAAACATTGAGCGGGTTCACTATCTCTCCCTGCACGTCCCGCTTCTTGATAGTAATTCTCTAAATTTCGCGGTAAATCATAATGAACGACAAAGCGAATATCCGGTTTATCAATGCCCATACCAAAGGCAATAGTCGCTACCATCACTTGCACATCATCTCTTAAGAAACGGGTTTGATAATCACTGCGATTGCCATCACTCATTCCCGCATGATAAGGCAGTGCCGAAATCCCATCTTTTTTCAGGCGAAAGGCAACTTCTTCTACCCGACGACGACTGAGACAATAGACAATTCCCGAACCGGTTTGGTGACGAATAAATTTGAACAGTTGGTTATAATGTTGTCGCTGTTTGGGTTGGACTTCGTAATATAAATTCGGGCGATCAAAGCTGGTAATTTGAACTTTGGGTTGGTTTAAAGTAAGCTGATGAATAATATCGCTACGAACACGCTCAGTTGCGGTTGCCGTCAGCGCGATCATCGGTACATTTGGAAAGAGAGACCGTAAGGTTTTTAACTGCCGATATTCAGGGCGAAAGTCGTGTCCCCACTCGGAAATACAGTGGGCTTCATCAATGGCAAAAAGGGATAATCCTTGCTTGTCTTGAACCGATTGGAGAAAGGTTTTACTGGCGGAACTCACTAGTTTTTCCGGGGCAAGATAGAGGAGTTTGATTTGTCCATCGAGAATGGCAAGACGGCGCGATCGCGCTTCCTCTGCAGTTAAACTACTATTTAAAAACGTCGCAGCAATGCCATTTTTCTGTAACGTTTCCACTTGATCCTGCATCAGGGCAATCAAGGGAGAGACCACTACCGCCAACCCGGGTTTGAGTAAAGCCGGAAGCTGATAACACAACGATTTCCCGCCCCCCGTGGGCATTACTGCTAAAACATCTTGTTGTTGATAAACTGCCTCAATAATCGCCTTTTGTCCACGGCGAAATGTTTCATAACCAAAGTATTGTTTTAAGGCAGTTTCCAATTCAGACATTACAGTTACCAGTGACCAAAGAACGAATGACTAATGACTAATGACTAATGACTAATGACTAATGTAAAACAGTTTTACAAAGTTTTTTGTTATTAATAATTAAGTAAAAGGGCTGTTTCTTGATCTAACCGATTTAAAGCGGTTTGAATTAAATCAACTTCTTTGGCTTCAAAAACCACTTCTCCACAGCTTTCGCAAACCCACGCGGGAATGGCATCCCAAGTAATATAATAACCCTTGCGATCAATGGAAAAGGGAGCCATTTTCCATTGCATTTTTCCTTGACAAGATGGACATTCCATTAGTTCTTTCTCCTCCGAAAATCTGATGACCAATCATTGATATCTGGACAATAAGCTGTGATAATGGCAAGATATTCGTTTTTGGGTGCACAAACAACATGAATTGGGCGCTTATTTTCTCCAAAACCTAGAATTAAGCAACTATGACCTCTAGAGTCGTTGGGATAATCTTCAATCACTTCTCCTGTTTTTGCAATATTTTCCACTTCCATTGTACTAATCATGCGATCAGGACGCGACATTTAACGTATGGCATGGGGAAGAAATAGTAATTTTTTATTGGCTTTTTCTCTCACTTGCTGGAGAATATCAATAAATGCCATTTGATCTGTCGAATAATACCTAGATTTAGCATTTTAATAATCGTCGTAGAATCATTTATTTTTAATTTTTTTATTTTGTCAAATCAGTTGATATATCCTTTGAAGACTTAACTATGACTCAACTCTTGCTTCAAGCGATAAATGATTGTATCCCCATCCACTTGCGAGAGAATATCTTTAATGACAGTACTCGGACCCAAAGGACCCCAACTACAGCCTTGTTTCAAGTATTCTTGGGCGGCTTGTCCCACGGTATAAGCCCCATATCCCGCGATCGCGCCCTGAGTAGCAGCTAAGCCCGCATAAGATAAAATTGCGCTGGGACTGCCCCAACTTGCGCCAATTAAAGCTGTACTTTTGCCTAAGCCAAATAAGGCACTGGTGCCAATTTCCCCAAATAACAGTGTTCCTGAACTAATCAATATTCGTCGCCAGAGTTTCCCCGCTTCATAACTGGTCATGGGTAAGCCATAAAGTCGTGCTAAACCCCGAATTAAAGCCAAATCGGCAAAGGTTCCGCCAATGAGGTCAAAAATGGCAATGGGATTAACGGCAACTGCAATTGCTTTATATTTGGCGTAATCCCAAATTAAGGTTTCGGCTTCGTCTTGACGCAAGCGGATGGTCTCTTCTGCCAGATGATTCTCTGCCGTTTGCGCTTGCAGAAGGGCATTTAAAGCCAGCAGTGATCGTCCTTCCCGATTTAAGATATCTAAAATTCCTTCTTTGAGGGCTTCGATTTGCGGGGGTTGTTCTTCCCGTTCGTAGGTAATTTCTCCGTCGGCTTGTTCGACGCGCACGTGCATCGGTGCGGGTTCTGCGCAAACCATGACAATTTCTCGGGGCGATAAGAGTTCTTCTAATGCTTCCTCTTCTTTCCCTGTTCCCAGTTGGCGGAGTTGTTCGTAAATGGTTTGTCGGTCTTTTTCCGGATAGAGATCAACCTTATTGAACACCAATAAAATCGGTTTTTTCGCCTGTCTCAATTCACAGAGGGCTTGATATTCGGTACGGGTAATATCTCCTGCGACAACAAACAGAATTAAATCCGCTTGTTGCGCGATCGTTTGCGCCATTTGTGCCCGTTCTTCCCCTTCTACCTCATCTAAACCAGGTGTATCAATTAACTCAATTTGCACCTTACCACTCGACGGTGTCCAACGGATGGTTTGGGGCCAACGGGTCACACCATGGACTGGACCTGTGGTCATGACTTTTTTACCAACTAATCCATTAATGACGGCTGACTTCCCGCGACTGACTAAGCCAAAAGTTGCAATCCGAATCACCGTTTCATCAAGCTTCTCGTAGGCGGCTTTAATACTTTGTAAGTCCGCTTTTACCGCAGCTTGCAGTTCACTATTAGGCGGTGAAGCACCATGACGACGGACGTTACCATACCAAGATAGCGCTTGGGAAAGACTGGCTCGGGCTTGATTGAGATGAGTTTGTTGGGAAGAAGAATTGGCTGTCATTGCAACAACGAAGACCGTTAAAATTTAAGATCGAAACGACGCTTTGAAAATTAACGTAAATAGCGAATTACTCTATTCTTGTAAGATTCAGCTTTAATTGTAACCAACTGGGAAAGCGCGGATAAGTGAGACTAAACCCAAACCACTTGCGATGGGCTAGAGTGAGAAGTGTTTTGTCAACTTTGATGTTTCTCAACTTTAGCCAAAACGATCGCGCCGTTCGTTTCTATCCAGCAGCACGCTAAGATATGGATATCTCAATTAATGTAACCGGTTCTATGATGGCCTTAACGTTAAATCTTTTAACTAGATTTTGACTTGATCAGAACACCCTGAGCATCTTTAAGTTCAAAGCAACTGAGATCAGCAATGTCTAATCCAGGAGACGCGATCGCGCACTCCCATTGACTTAAGTCTAACTGTAACCAATCTCCAAGGGTAACGGTAATCGGGTCACCACCCATATGAGTCACCATTGCAATTTGTTCCTCATGGTTATTTGGGTTTATGCGCAGCCCGTAAAATACCGTATGCGTCTCTTCACTAACTTTATTGAAGCGGTCGGTTCCTGGAACGAGATTATCATGCAACCAGCGATGTTGTTCTCGGAAACGCCGTAACCCCAGATTAAAGGCAGTTTTTTCTGGATTTAAGTCTTGGGCATAATGAGCAACATTGCAAACGTCATAACAATCTTCCATAAACCGTAACGCAAACTCTTTCAGTTTTGGAATATCGAGTTCTCGTAAAAAAGTGACCATTCCCGGACGATTGAGACGCATTAATAAGGGGAACTCACAGCGATCTGTATTATCCCCTAAACAAGAATGACAAGCTTCGATGACAAAATTCAGGTCATAATCTTGTTCAATCATCGTTATTTGCAGTGCTTTCCCAAACTCGCGCAATTGTTCTAAGGTTTCAAATCCAAGGGACTTGAGACGGCGGAAAGACTGTTCCTGATTGTAGATATCTTCTGTAATTTGCCAATCTAAAAAACCAACTTCTTCCGAAACTACTTTCACGCCATAGCGTTCATCGGTATTGCGGAAAAACATCCAAGGGGCGTGCATCAGAGAATTAATAAAATCCATGGGAATCCCGGGACTAAATCCGTAGACCCAGAGGGTTGTGGCCGGGTTATCATAGGCATTTTTTAGCACTTCCGAAAGACGATTGCCTAAGTTCCAATTAATATTTTCTTCGGGGTCAATTTGATTCCCTCGTCGAACCGTATCGTGGTTCGCACAGCCGGTAATCCAGCGCTCACCCTGATACATCACTTCCGAGACCCGTCGCCATTTCCGTTCCCAAAATCCGGCTAAAGTTGGCGTATTGTGGGCAAAAATCAGGGGTCCCCATTGATAAGATTCGGGTTTAAGTTCAACTAAATCGCGATAGGTCGAAATTTCTTCCCACCCTTCAGTTGGCCAAGGACGACCATCTTCAAAGATGGTAAACATGAGGCGTTTAGACTCGCCAATTTCTTGGACAACATCACTCATTTCTAACAGGTAAGCATCATCCTGTTCCACTCTTCCCGTCAGGGGATTAAAAAAGCGAAAATCTTGTCCGCCATCCACTCGAATGCCATCAGCCCCCGTATTCAGTTTTCGCCGTTGCATTTCTAAGAAAATTGCCCGGACTGTCGGGAGTTGGTGGTTTAAGTCTTGTCCATACATATTGGGTCCCTTGAGGAACTGGCGGTTAATGAGGAGTTCCGCTTGGTTATCGGCATGACCATAAACCAAATCGTAAATAATTTGAATCGGACCCGTGGCAAAGTTATGAAGAGTCGCTACAAAATCAATCACTTCATCAGGGCGTAAACTCCCTAAAATAGCAGGATTGGTTGCACTTGATCCTAAAATTGGCACATCATAGCCCCAATCTTGAGTGCTGGGCTTTTTAAGGTGAATGTTAACTTCATCGGTGAGGGGAAGGCTGTTAGAGTCAGGAGGTTCGCTTTCGTTGTCGTCAAAATCAAAGAATTCGCTAATGGGGCTATAATCATCCCGATATTCAATCGTGGGTTCAATGGGCAGCAGTTGTACCGCGTCATAGCCAATATAGTTTTCTTCGCTGGGCGTCAGGGGTTCCCCTTGGGCCAGTTTATGGGAAATGGTTTGATAAATCCGGGTCAAGCCTTCAAATGTCCCTTCTGCTGAGGCGGTTCCCACGTGCAGTTGCAAAATATTCTGGGGAGGAGGGACGCGAGGAATATTGCCTTCTGCATCTCGTTGTGAGGTTTGTTGGAAATAGGAGAAATCGGATCGCTGTTGCTGTAAATGATTGAAATCGTAAACTTCTGCGGGACCAAACACGCCAAAGGGGAGAGAATAGGCAACGACATCGCGAACGGTTTGCAATTCTTCGCGAGGATCGACGTAGCGTAACCAGTAAAGGCTTCCCAGTTGGTGTCGGGTTCCGGGACGCATTCCCGAGTAAACGCCCCAGAAATATTCTCCTTCTTGACGCATGGGAACGCGATCGCGCTTGAATTTGAGGGTTTGAGTTTTGGCTCTTAAATTAACTTCTCCTGCGGGTGTTAACACTTCCAGATAAATGGCTCGGGGACGCATCACTTCCCCCGTGAGTTCCGGTGTCCAAAAACCAATTTCAGTCAGCCCATCTTCCCGATAATGGGCACCGAGACGGCGCGCTATGGCTTCTGACTTTTCGAGATAACTGAGTTCAGAGTGTTCTAGCGCGATCGCCCAATCTAAGAGCTCTTGCGTCGGTTTTTCTAGTAACTGAATTGTTTGTTCTGTTTGTACAACCACGTTTAACAATGCTTCCAACAACGACAATCTTATCAAGCTCTCCTGAATAAAGAGAGGAGAGAGACAACTGATTTGTGAAAAATGAAATCCCCAATTATGCTAAGGAGACTCCAACAGATCCTCCTCTTCCATAAGGGCGATTTTGCCTAATACCGAATTCGAGGATCAATGTAGGCGTTAATAATGTCAATCAAAATACTGGCTAAAACAACGATCGCGCCAAAAAAGACCATAATCCCTTGCACAGTCGGGTAATCTCGCAAGGAAATTGCCTCATATAACCGATTGCCTAATCCGGGCCAAGAAAAGGTAACTTCTGTCAATACTGCTCCGCTGAGAAGCGCCGCAAAGGTTAAGCCTAACACAGTAATCACTGGAATCATGGCATTACGCAAGGCATGAGCGAATAAAATCCGTCGTTCTGATAACCCTCTCGCTCTCGCTGCTTCCACGTAATCGGCTTTCAGGGTTTGTTTGAGGTTAACGCGGACAATGCGCTCAAAAATGCCACTGAGTAACAAGCCCAGGGTAAAACTGGGCAGTGCTAAATAATACAGTGCGGTGAAAAATTGCCCTAAATTCCCTTGTAGCAAACTATCAATCGTATAAAGTCCAGTCATATCAAACGGGGTGGGTTCACTGATCGGAAAGCGAGTGCCGAGGGGAAACCAGCCCAGTTGGACAGAAAACACCAGTTGTAACAGCATACCGACCCAAAATAAAGGCAGCGAGTAGGTCACTACCCCAAACAAACGTCCCAAGGCATCAATTATCGTCCCAGATTTAGCCGCTGCAACCATCCCCACCCCTAAACCAATCAACAGCGCGATCGTCATACTAAATAGGGAAAGTTCGACGGTGGCAGGAAAATAATCCTGAATTACTTGCCAAACCGGTAACCCGCGACTGGTTAGGGAATTGCCTAAATCTAACTGCAATAAATCTCCTAAATAGTCAAAATATTGGAACAATAAGGGTTGATTTAGTCCCAGCTGTTCTCTTAGTGCTTCTTTGGCAGCCTCTGGGGCTCTCGCGCCTAAAATGGCATCGGCAGGATCACCGGGAGTAGCCCGTAACAACAGGAAAACAAGAGTCGTAATTGTCCATAACATCAGTGGAGCAAGGAGTAAACGGACAAGAATGTAATAACGAAGGGCTCTAGCGCGGGACATATGATTTTGAGATTTCCTATCTAAGAAAGTATATTCCCAATCTGAAAAAACATAAAGGGCTGGTTTTACCGTCTCTTGGATCGCCCATTCATCTGCGTAATTTCATTGACGAATCGCGCCATTTGTAGCATCAAAGACTTCCTTTTCAAAGGAGATTTTAGGATTTTAGTGGGAATCAGACTAGATTTGAGCACTGATTTAGTAACTTTTAAGCACAAACGGCTTGCTTTTTACCAATAACCATGTAACACTACTTATCTATAGACAATAAACTATGTTTTTACATAAAATATAAACTTCTGTCTATGATTATCATCGAGCTGGACAAAAGCGTGATACTCCGGCAGGAGGTGAGTGAAACTCAATCCAATCAAAAATTTGCTTCCTCCTCAAGGTAATCTCTTACTCAGTCCCCGCTTTAATATCTTGTTTATTTCGTACCTTAAAGATGCAATTACTTGAAAAACACAGTAAACTAACCGTTTTTTGCTTTATTGACCCCTAAATGACAAATAATGAGAATAACGAACACAATTCACTTTAGAAATATCAAAGGTGACGTCTTCGGGGGAATCACCGCAGCAATTATCGCCTTACCGATGGCACTGACCTTCGGTGTCGCTTCCGGTGCCGGGGCATCTGCCGGCTTATGGGGAGCGATTTTAGTCGGCTTTTTTGCTGCCCTTTTTGGGGGGACTCCGACCCTCATCTCTGAACCGACGGGTCCGATGACGGTGGTCATGACCTCTGTCATTGCGACACTGACGGCTGCCAATCCGGAAAATGGCTTAGCCATGGCATTTACCGTTGTCATGATGGCGGGGGTTTTCCAAATTATTTTTGGGGCCCTCAAGTTAGGGCGCTATGTTACGCTCATGCCCTATACGGTGATTTCTGGCTTTATGTCAGGAATTGGGGTCATCTTAATTATCTTGCAGATTGCCCCCTTCTTCGGACAAGCCAGTCCGAAAGGAGGAGTAATTGGTACGGTACAAAACCTACCGCTGCTAATTGGCAATATAAATCCCATCGAAACTTTACTTGCCGGTTTAACCGTCGTCATTCTCGTCTTCTATCCTCGTCAGTTAAAGAAATACTTACCACCTCAACTTTTAGCCCTCATTGTTGGCACCCTCCTTTCCATTACTCTTTTTGGCAATAGCGACCTGCGTCGCATTGGTGAAATTAGCGTTGGCTTCCCGAGTTTGCAAGTTCCCACCTTTACACTAACCCAACTGCAAACCATGTTAGTGGATTCCTTAGTATTAGCAATGTTGGGTTGTATTGATGCCCTATTAACCTCGCTAGTAGCCGATAGCTTGACTCGCACGGAACACGATTCTAATAAAGAGTTAATCGGTCAAGGTTTGGGTAACTTATTTTCCGGTTTATTCGGCGGTATTGCCGGTGCTGGGGCAACCATGGGCACCGTAGCTAATATCCAAACTGGTGGACGCACTGCGCTTTCTGGTTTAACGCGGGCTTTTCTTTTACTGCTGGTTGTATTAGGACTGAGTACCTATTTAACCGTCATTCCGATGGCTGTTTTAGCGGGTATCGCCTTTAAAGTGGGGCTTGATATCGTAGATTGGGGCTTCCTCAAGCGGGCGCATAAAATTTCACCCAAAGCGGCTTTGATTATGTACGGGGTGGTTGGTCTAACTGTTTTTGTTGATTTAATTGTTGCCGTTGGTGTGGGTGTTTTTGTTGCCAATATTCTCACCATTGAACGCTTATCCAATCATCGCGCCGATCAAGTAAAAGCGATTACCTACGATGATGAGGAAATTCACCTCAATGCTGAAGAGAAACGACTCTTAGAAGAAGCCAATGGTCGGGTTTTACTCTTTTATCTCAGTGGTCCGATGATTTTTGGCGTGGCGAAAGCCATTTCTCGCGAACACAACCTCATTAATAACTATGAGGCGTTGGTTTTGGATTTATCAGAAGTGCCGATTTTAGGGGTCACCTCTTCCTTTGCTTTAGAAAATGCCATTAATGAAGCCCTAGAAAAAGGTCGTGAAGTGTTCTTGGTTGGTGTTGAGGGACAAACGGAAAAACGCTTAAGAAAGATCGGAATTATGGATAAAATTCCGCCTCAAAATATTATTCCGAATCGGACTGCTGCGTTGCGCCAAGCACTTGCGAATGTTGACAACAAAGCAGTTGACCTTAACACGGAGACGCTTCCTCATCAAGGAATCGGTTAATGATAAAACTCTTGTCTTTACCAAGTTGAAATAACAGTTTATTTTGGAAAAAACAATGATATTTTTACAAGCAATTTTTCAGGAGGGCTTATCCCTCAATCTTGAATCGGGTCTGCCCTTATTAGCAACGACCTCTGAGGAAACTTCCTCCAGTGCCGATACAGCACCGCTCATTCTAGCCGGCGTTTTACTTAGTCTGATCTTTATTTATCTCGCGAGTAAACTGGGCGGAGAATTATCGAAACTCGTTGATTTACCACCTGTTTTAGGGGAATTAGTTGCCGGGGTTGTCGTCGGAATTTCTGCCCTACACCTCTTAGTGTTTCCCGAAACCGGTGCAGTCGCCAGTGATTCTGTAGTGATTAGCATTTTGCAGCAAATTGCTGGTTTGCAACCGGAAAGTATTAGTGAAGTATTTGCCAGTCAAAGTGAAGTCATTTCCGTTTTAGCCGAGTTGGGAGTGATTATTCTCCTGTTTGAAATCGGTTTAGAATCGGATTTGCGAGAGTTACAAAAAGTGGGGGCAAAGGCAGCGATTGTCGCAGTTGTTGGGGTTGTCGCCCCCTTTATTGGCGGAACCGCCGGACTAATCTTAATTTTCGGGATGCCCACAATTCCTGCGGTGTTTGCCGGTGCTGCCTTAACCGCAACTAGTATTGGCATTACTTCCAAAGTCCTTTCCGAGTTAGGACAACTCAAGTCCACGGAAGGGCAAATTATTGTCGGTGCTGCGGTGATTGATGATGTACTGGGGATTATTGTTTTAGCAGTTGTGGCGAGTCTGGCTAAAACCGGAGAAGTTGATGTCCTCAACTTAGTTTACTTAATCGGCAGTGCAACCGCTTTCTTGTTGGGGTCAATCTTTTTAGGGAAGTTTTTTAATAAAAGCTTTGTCGCGATCGCGCAAAAATTACAAACCCGAGGAAATCTGGTTATCCCCGCTTTAATCTTTGCCTTCTTCATGGCATTTCTCGCCAATGCGATTCATTTAGAAGCGATTTTAGGGGCGTTTGCTGCCGGGCTAGTATTAGATGAAACCGACAAACGCAAAGAGTTAGACCAACAAATTATCCCCATTGCCGATATCTTAGTTCCTATTTTCTTTGTTTCGGTCGGGGCAAGAGTGGATCTCAGTGTTCTTAATCCCACCAGCCCTGCCAATCGTGAAGGGTTAATTATTGCTGCTTTCTTAATTGTCGTTGCCATTATCGGCAAAGTCATGACCGGATGGTCGATTTTCGGTCAAGAAAAAGTCAATCGGTTGGCGATTGGCATTGGCATGGTGCCTCGTGGTGAGGTGGGTTTAGTGTTTGCCGGCATTGGTGCGGCTAGCGGCATTTTAGATAAGCCTTTGCAAGCCGCGGTTATTATTATGGTGATTCTAACCACCTTTATTGCCCCACCGCTATTGCGTTTTGCCTTTAAGGAACAGGCAGAAGGGGTCAAAGCAAGCGATTTACAGGCAGGAAACTAAGTGGTTATGTTAGTCATTTGTCCTTGGTCATTGGTCATTCGTTATTGAAAGGCAAATCACCAACGATAAATGGAGCAATTCCATCTCAAAAAGTATTGCTGATAACTTTTTTTGGGCTAATAGCTGTTCTGATTTTAAGAAGTCGGACAGCTATTCGTCTCGTCTATAATAAGAAAAACCGTCTTGTTAATTGTCAAATCAGAAATTAGGTCTTTGATTAGGCAACATATTTTTTAAATCAAGGCAATTTAAACCCTTTTAATAATTTACTTTTTGATGACAATCAATTCTTTTGAAAAAGCGAGTTAACAATCCAATCATATGCTAGAAACGTTTGTATTTGCCACCGTTTTCTGTGGCTTTTTCGGCATCATTTTTAAGAAAAATCTGGTGATGAAGATTATTGCCATGGACATTATGAGTACGGGAGTGATTGCTTACTATGTCCTCGTTTCCTCCCGCAGTGGTTTGTTTACGCCGATTGTGACGAGTAGCGAAAAAGTGGCTTATGCGGATCCGGTCCCTCAGGCAGTGATTTTAACTGCAATTGTCATTGGTTTTTCCATTCAAGCCTTGATGCTAGTGGGGGTGATGAAATTAGCAAAAGATAACCCCACTTTAGAGACTAGTGCGATTGAGGAAAATAATCAACCATGACACAGTTAACAATTGCTTTAATTTCTTTGTCATTTTTTATTGGGTTCGTGAGTTATCTCGTCCCCAAACTATCGCGCTGGCTAGCGGTGGGAGTTGCTTGTGCATCGGCGGTTTATGCAGCGTTATTATTCCTCGAAGCATCACCCGTCAAAATTCAGCTACTGGATAGTTTTGGGGTGACGTTAATTGCCGATCAACTGAGTAGCTTTTTTATCCTTACTAATGCCATCGTCACCCTTGCCGTCATTGTTTACTGCTGGCAAAGCGGGAAATCAGCATTCTTTTTCATGCAGTTGGTGATTCTGCATGGTAGTGTCAACGCGACTTTTATTTGTGCTGATTTTATTAGTCTCTATGTGGCGTTAGAGGTAATTAGTATTGCTGCCTTTTTATTGATTGGTTACCCTCGCCGAGACAAGACAATTTGGGTTGCCCTCCGCTACTTGTTTATCAGCAATACGGCGATGCTATTCTATCTCGTCGGGGCAGTACTGGTTTATCAAGTCAATCATTCCTTTAGTTTCGAGGGCTTAGGCAGTTCTCCCGCGGATGCCGTTGCACTCATTTTCCTCGGACTTTTGGTTAAAGGCGGTATTTTCGTCTCTGGCTTATGGTTACCCCTGACGCATTCGGAATCGGAAACGCCCGTATCTGCCATGTTATCGGGGGTAGTGGTGAAAGCTGGGGTATTTCCCCTCGTCCGCTGTGCGCTGATGATCGAGGAACTCGACCCCATTGTTCGCTTCTTTGGGGTGGGAACAGCCTTGCTAGGGGTCGTATATGCCGTTTTTGAGAAAGATACGAAGCGAACTCTCGCCTTTAGCACCATTTCCCAGTTGGGTTTTATTGTTGCTGCGCCAGTGGTGAGTGGTTTCTATGCCTTGACCCATGGTTTAGTGAAGTCTGCTTTGTTTTTGATTGCGGGGAGATTACCGAGTCGCGACTTTAAACAATTACAGCAGCAGCCCATGCCGACTCAAGTTTGGATTGCGTTAGTGATTGCCAGTTTCTCTATCTCTGGCTTTCCTCTCCTATCGGGGTTTGGGGCAAAAGTTTTAACGAGTAAAAACCTTTTATCTTGGCAAGTCGTTGCCATGAATATTGCTGCTTTAGGAACTGCCATTATCTTCAGCAAATTTATTTTCTTACCCCATCAAAGCACTCCAGAAAAAAGCAAATTAAAACCTGGCTTTTGGGGTGCAATGGCGATTTTACTCGGTGGCTTAGTCGCTGCCAATATTTTCTACTACGAAGCTTACACCCTTGGCAATATCGTTAAACCTCTGGCAACTATTATTTTGGGCTGGCTAACTTATCTTTTGCTACTCAAGAAAATAGAGATCAAGCTACCGCGTGTCCTTGAACAATTTGATCATTTAGTTGGGGGAATGTCTTTGATGTTAATTTTACTTTTCTGGAGTGTCTGGACGAAATCTCCCCTTGTGAGATAAGTCTCAGCTGGTTCTGGTCTCCAACCGATGAGAGACAACCAACATAGAATTCATTCTGATTGATTAGAGAAATGATTGGCAAATATTTTCCTTCAATCCCAAAAAAGTATAGTTATGCCTACGGTATTATAGCGGTTAATTGTTGAATGTCGCACCCGCAAATTTGCCCCTTTTTTCCTCTAGCTAACCCTGCAGTCAGTGCAGGCATCTTGAAGAAACGTTGCTGATGACTGAAATTACCATTGCTTGGATTGCTTTATCTTTCTTTATTGGGTTCGTGATTTATCTCGTTCCCAAATTATCGCGTTGGCTAGCAGCAGGAGTTGCCCTGACATCGCTGCTTTATGCCGGGTTACTCTTCCTGGAACCGGCAGCGATTAATATTCAAGTGCTCGATAGTTTTGGCGTCACCTTAATTGCCAATCAACTGAGTAGCTTTTTTATTCTCACCAATGCCCTTGTTACCCTTGCCGTCATTCTTTATTGTTGGCCCAGTGAAAAATCGGCATTCTTTTTTATGCAGTTGGTGATTCTGCATGGCAGTGTCAACGCCACTTTTATTTGTGCTGATTTTATTAGTCTTTATGTGGCGTTAGAGGTAATCAGTATTGCTGCCTTTTTGTTGATTGCCTATCCGCGCAGCGATCGCGCGGTTTGGGTGGGCTTACGCTATCTCTTTGTCAGTAATACCGCCATGCTGTTTTATTTGGTGGGGGCAGTACTGGTGTATCAAGTCCATCAGTCCTTTAGTTTTGCCGGTTTGGAGGGATCGCCGCCCGACGCGATCGCGCTGATTTTTCTCGGGCTTTTGGTCAAAGGCGGCATTTTTGTCTCCGGCTTATGGTTACCCCTGACGCATTCGGAATCAGAAACGCCCGTCTCCGCGATGCTGTCAGGAGTCGTGGTCAAAGCGGGCGTATTTCCCCTAGTGCGGTGTGCGCTGATGATTGAGGAACTCGATCCCATTGTCCGGTTTTTCGGCGTTGGCACTGCCCTTCTTGGCGTCGGTTATGCCGTTTTTGAAAAAGATAGCAAACGGATACTTGCCTTTCATACCATTTCTCAGTTGGGATTTGTCCTGGCTGCCCCCGCAGTAGGGGGGTTTTATGCCCTCACTCACGGGTTAGTGAAGTCAGCTTTATTTTTAATTGCGGGGCGTTTGCCCAGTCGTAATTTTAAAACCTTACAGCAGCAGTCGATTCCCACTGAGATTTGGATTGCTTTAGTCATTGCCAGTTTCTCCATCTCTGGCTTTCCTTTACTCTCTGGATTTGGGGCGAAGGTTTTAACGAGCAAAAATTTATTGCCTTGGCAAGTCATTGGCATGAATTTAGCCGCCTTAGGCACGGCGATTTCCTTTGCCAAATTTATCTTTTTACCCCATCAACCGACATCCGAAACAAGCAACTTAAAATGGGGATTTTGGTCAGCAATGGTGATTTTACTGGGTGGGCTAGTGGCAGCCAATGTTTTTTATTATGAAGCGTATACGATCAAAAATATTATCAAACCTCTACTGACCATTGTTCTCGGTTGGCTTGCTTATCTTTTTCTCTTTAAGAAATCAACCCTTAAATTGTCCCGTAAGATTGAGGGATTTGATCATCTGATTGGGATCATGGCTTTGATGTTAATTTTACTATTTTGGAGCTTATGGACGCGATCGCCTATTTTAATATAATTCTGCGTTTAGCGATTTGGTTTTTACTCACGGCCGATTTTAGTTTCGCCAATATTATTATCGGGATCGCGATCGCGGTGTTATTACCTTGTCGCTGGACCTCACCGGAACCAATCAAAGAATGGTTGCGGGTATTGTGGGAAATTGTAATTGCGATTCCTCAAGCTTATTTTGAAGCCATTCAAATCATGTTATTCCCCCATGACGAAGAAGAAATTGTTAGAGAAAGAGTCAAACCCCAACGCACCCCCGGACTAATTTTTCTGGACATTTTTCTCATCACCTTTACGCCCAAAACCATCGTTTTGAAATATCATCAACGCGGCTGGTATGAAGTTCATCGGATTCGACGAAAACGTCTTCGTTAACTCCCATCAAAGGGTAATTATAAATAACAAATGACCAATGACAGAAGACAAAGGACTAATCAAAAATGGATTCAATTTTAATTGCGATGATCTTAGCTTTACTGATTCCCATTTATGAAGCTTGCCAGGATCAAGATATCTGGCAAAAAATGCTTGCCTTCGCCAGCATTGCCACCAAAACCTCCATTATGATTTTATTTGTTTCCGTTTTGCGCGATGACTGGTCGATTGGTGTCGTTGCCGTCATTATCCTCAGTGTCGGCAATGCCGGGTTAATGCTGCTTGCTCATTTAATCAAACGGTTAAACACAATATGATAGATTTCTTGAGTTATTCCCTAATTTTGGTCGGTATTGTCTTTTGGTTTTGGGGAACCTTCCCCCTGATTGGCAATCGTTCCGTTTTATTTAAACTGCACAGTCTCTCTGTTGCTGATACCTTGGGGTCAATGAGTATTATCATCGGCTTACTCCTCAAAATCCCCGGCGAATGGCCGCTGTTACTCCTAGCTATTATTTCCTTAGCAATTTGGAATACAGTACTAGGTTATGTTTTAGCGTACTGTTCCAGTGAGGAGGAGAATCAAGATGGATAATTATATTTATATCATTGTCGCGTTACTCCCGTTAGCCGCCTTGACATTAGTCTTGCAAGTCAATCCTTATCAAGCTTTGGTCATACGCGCAATTTTAGGGGCAGTAGCCGCTTTAGTTTATGCGGTGTTAGGGGCGGCGGATGTGGCGTTAACCGAAGCATTGGTGGGGACAATGTTGGCGATTACGCTGTATGTAGTAGCAGTCCGTTCTTCTCTGGTCATGCGCCTCGGCATCTTAGAAACTGAGGGGGAAACCGAGGATTATTTCCCAGAACTCATTGCCAAAATGAGAAAGATCATTCATCGCTATCATCTGCGTTTAGAAATTGTTGAGTATCCCCATCTAGAAGCGTTGGAAGCCGCTTTACAGGAAAAAGAAGTTCACGCGACTTGTACTACTCGTCAACAGGAAGAAAGTCGAAATCAAAATCGAACAGCAGTTCTCGAGATGAAGCAAACTTATTATACAGCTGTACGTGTGCGTCGCCTCTTTGAAATCATACAAGAAGAATTGGTCTTTCCAGATACAACTGTCACCTATATCCCTGTTGTCAACGAAGAGGAGAAGCACTAATGAAATGGGTTTATGCTGTCGCGGGATTCGCTATCTTTATCAAGATGCTGGTGATGCCTAATCCAGCAGCAGAATGGGAAGAAATGGCAATTGTCGAATCGATTGTTGCTGAAAGTGGCGTCTCGAATACTGTGTCTGGAATTATTTTTAGAAATCGGCTTTATGACACAATTTTTGAAGTTGTGGTGTTCACAATCGCCATTTTAGGAGCACGTTTTCTCTTGGCCAATGAACAGCCCACGGAAACCGTTTATCAATTTAACGATCATCCCTCGGTTGTGTTAGCCCGTCTTGGCGCAACCATTGCTGCTTTAGTGAGTATTGAATTGGCGATTCGCGGTCATCTTAGTCCTGGTGGGGGATTTGCGGCAGGAGTAGCTGGCGGAACGGCAATTGGTTTAGTTGCGATTACTTCCAATTCTCAGTGGATGGAAGCAATTTATCAAAAATGGCGCGCTGCAACTTTGGAAAAGGTATCAGTGCTGATTTTCATTGGGTTAGCTGTAGTGACATTAATAGGTTGGGAATTCCTGCAAGGAGAAGTGGGAATGCTGTTAAGTGGGGGCGTTATTCCTTTACTCAATATATTGGTTGCCTTGAAAGTTGCCCTCGGTTCTTGGGCAGTTGTTTTACTGTTTATTCGGTATCGGGGTTTACTCTAATGGTAAAAGGACAGACTTGGAATAACTATAATTCAGTTTTTTTGGCTGCATCTATAATGAGCAATGCGGTGGGCTTTATTGACCCATAAAGATGGGACATTTTATTTAAGCTAGTGTTGAGGAATTACTTTTGAATTGGCGTGATGTTCCCTACGGAAGCGAAGCCATCGCACTATGATTTGAATGTATTTTTAAACGGAATCGGGGTCAATGCCTAACTCTCGGAGTTTGGTTGCCAGTTGTTCTGCTCGTTGTTGGGCTTGGTTTGCGCGTTGTTCGGCTAATTCAGCTAATTCTTGGGGAGTAGGTAGTAATTCGTCGTCTAAGGTTGCCCAGCGCAGCCAGACGGTTTCCACTCCTTTATAAACCCCCTGCCACTGTACTAAGGCTAACCCCAATTGTTGGCTTTGGTAGCGGTTTTGAGCATCGGGTTGCAGGGCTTGGTAGTTACCATTGACAAGGGTGAATCCTGCCCAATCTTCGGGATGGAATGGATCGTACCAGAAGTATTCAGGGACACGCATTTGGTTTTGATAGATTTCTTTTTTGACGGTTTTATCTTGGGTGGCGGTACTTTCGGAGAGGAGTTCAATAATCACATCGGGGGCTTTCCCTTCTTCCCAAACCACCCAACTTTTTCGTTCGACTTTGGGGACATTTAAAACCGCAAAGAAGTCGGGTCCCTTGAAATCTTGATTTTTAACTTGGGCGGCACTGTAGTAGATGAACATATTGCCTCCCACGTAGCCATTATCTCGCTGTTCTAGCCAAGGATAAAGGGCATCGATCAGCAAGTCCATTTGCAGTTTGTGGCGTTGGGTTTCCATCGGTACACCATCATCACAGGGGAGTTCGTTTTGGGTGGGTAGCGTTAGGGGAGTGGTCGTCATGATCGGTTTTGAGAACAGGCGTTGCTTTCATTTTACTGAGGGATAGTGCGTGATTCACGCGAAGCGTCTGCTAGAGGCGATCGCGCAAGCCACTTCTCGCAGGGAAGATCGCGCCCCAAAAGAGTTCAAGGAAGAAGCCATCAAGAGTGCATCGCGCTACTAAAAAATACCTAAGCAAGCCTGCCAAATCCCGATGGTATAATCAATCTTATCAAGGATCATTTTGTTGTGTTCTCAATGAAACTAACCGAAATAAAATGTCGCATCTCTACGAAAAAGATTATGCAAACTGGGCAGAAATAATGGCAAACTTGCTAGCGGAAAAGCAGTTTGATGAACTAGATATTGACAACTTGGTTGAGGAAATTAAGGATTTGTCGAAACGAGAACGAGATAAACTGATTAGTAGTATTCGTTTAATAATCCATCATCTTCTCAAATGGAAATATCAACCGCAGAAACGCTCAAGAAGCTGGCAAATTACCATTGAAAGAGAACGCAATAATATTGACCTGTATCTAGAAGATAGCCCCAGTTTAAGACAATATCTTGCGTCAGAATGGGTGAATAAAGCCCACCGCATTGCTCGTTTAGATGCAGCTAAAGAAACAGACTTAAATTTTCCGAAAGAATGTCCTTTTACTATTGAAGAAATTTTAGATTTTAATTATTTCCCTGCAAGTGATGCTGAAAAAGGAAGTGATTGATTTTTTAGAAATGAGAATACAGCGCGATGTTCTCTGCGGGAAGCGGCTTGCGCGATCGGGCTGCAGTAACCTTCGGTTAAGCACGCAAGTCAAACTTGATCAGGGTCAATACCTAATTTTCTCAGTTTAGTCGCCAGTTGTTTGGTTCGTTGTTGGGCTTGGTTTGCCTGTTCCTCAGCTAATTCCGCTAATTCTTGGAGCCAAAAAACAAGCGTATTTAAGATTGAATCGTTTTCAGAAATTCAGTAACGGCATCATACTGATCGTGATAGCGGGCAAATTTTGCCAGTACCGATAAGTTGAGTTCTGGAAGCAAACGACTCTGACTAACTTTCTGATATTGATCTTGAAGTTGATAAACGCTGAGGACTCCATCTTCCCAAAACCAGACTTCTGGAATTCCAATATGCTGATACAAGTCTAGTTTATTAATTCCACCACTGCTGACGACCACTTCAATGGCTAAATCAGGAATCGCTTTTTTACTGCCAATGTTATAGGATTCATCAGGTTCTTTTTTTGCCCCAAGTGCTTGACTGCCTAATGTAGCACTGCCTCGACTGTAAAAACGAATCTTCTTCTCGCGCAAATAGCTTTCTAACAAGAGACTAAGGGTTCTTTTCGCATCCTCATCTTCTGGACTCAGATTCATAATTTCTAATGCACCCTCACAATAAGACAGTCGAACTCCGCCTATCTTTTCAAAAGCAGCCTCTAAGGTTTCAAGTTGCGTCCAACTAATGCCTGAGAGGACCAGAGTATTAGTATTTTCGTGAGGGTGAACTGTGGCAATCATAAGATCATTGATAGAGGTTCGCGGAGGGTCTTTTCTTGTTTTCAGTTTAGCGCGACGCGACCTACTTTTTGATTCGATTGGGGCGTGATGTTCCCTGTGGAAAGCGGCTTGAGTGATCGCGCTATCCGGTCACTGGTCGCTAAGATGAAAAAAGGACATTCCGTTTGTTCACTCCAAACCAGTTCACTGATGAGCACTACCACTCTCAATCTCAACCCCGTCATTCAATTGACGAAAGAGCAATTTTATACGCTCTGTGCAACGAACCCTGATACGAAGCTAGAACTAAATGCTCAAGGAGAGTTAATCATTATGTCTCCCACCGGTGGAGAAACCAGTGCTTGGAACGCTAAACTGATTGCTGCTTTAGTTAATTGGAATGAACAAACTGGGTTGGGAAAAACGTTTGATTCTTCTGGCGGATTTTCTTTACCCAATGGCGCACAGCGATCGCCGGATGCAGCTTGGATTCCGATTGAAAAATGGAATGCCCTAACCTCAGAGGAAAAAAGGGGGTTTCTGCCACTGTGCCCCGATTTTGTCATGGAATTGCTGTCACCCTCGGATTCATGGCAACAAGGGAAGGAAAAAATGGAAGAATATATGGAAAATGGCTCCCGTTTAGGTTGGTTGATTGAACCAAAAAATAAGCGTGTTGCTATCTATCGTGCAAAACAAGCGGTAGAAATTGTAGAAGATCCCGATTTCCTGTCTGGGGAAGATGTATTGAAAGGGTTTAATCTCAATATTGCAAAAATCTGGAAATGATGCGCGATCGCGCTTATTATTTTGACTGTATTTTAATTTTTTGAGCTAACAGTATTGATAAATGATTCTAGGTCTTGATGCAAACTCTGCCAACACATCGGCAATGCTTCTGCTAAGGGTTCAACCCGCTCTGATTTTAGACTAAACGTATAAAGATTCCGAACAACATGGCGAAAGGAACAATAATCATTTAGACTCTCGAACGTGTCAGGGCTTAAAACTGCCGGTCGAATGTCTCGTATTGGGGCAGCCATTTGTCTTAAGAGTTGCCGATGCCATTGTGGGGTGTCAGGTACGGAACCATCAACGGTTTGGGCGATTTGTTTCAAAATCCGCTCTGCGCCGGAATAAAAACTATGTAGATTGAGTGCAATGGTTCCGATATAATCTTCATCTTGTGTGGCTCTGAACTTATTGAGTAGGACTTGATTTTTCTCTACAAGTTTCTCAAGGTCTTGGCTTTCTTGCTCAATCTGGCTAAACAGGATGGCATATTGATTCATCGGTTGTTTTAGTGAAGAAAGTGAGATTATCGTA